>JAYTKL010000442.1:0-1880 GCA_043730305.1 Deinococcales bacterium
CAGCCTCGAGCCATCCGATATTCAAACCCTCGAGTTGCTGGCAAAACGTGTCATGGAAGCCTTGAATGACCGCCTCGAGCATGGCGTCAGAACCGATTCCAGAGACTCGATTTTGGCTTCGGTGCTGGGTTCAATGGGTTTGGAATCCGTACCGTTGTTTGGGCAAGCCTTCAGTGAACCCGAAGAGGTTCTTGAAGATGCCAGCATCACCGCTCGAGTCTCGGAAGTTGTACCGCAAAAAACCCCGCCCACAAGTCTCGAGCAAGCCATTTTGGAACGTATCAAAACCCTTTCAGCCAAACCCGTCTTGGCTCGAGTGGTGCATTGCGACTCTGAAATTCTGTTGGCTCACGCCTTTGGCAATGCGAGTGAGGGTTTTGTCTGGCAAGCCTGGGCTTTTCTTGAGTGTGACCCAGAAGCCGTGCCGCTCGAGGCATTTCTTGCCAGCGCCAGTTTTATTGGGCTGCCCAAAAACACCCGCATGGTTGGTTTAAGCCAGGAAGCCCGAGGCGCTGAACATCTCGCGCCCAGCCGTTTGTTGGCGCTCGGCAGAATTTAAAACGCCACACAATCGCAACGTTTTAACCCTAAACTCGAGCCATGAACATTGAAGCCTTGAATGCGGTCTTGCTCGAGAATTTTATTGAAGCCCTGAATGCCAAGTCTGGCCAGGCTTGGTTTGACGGTTTAAATCCAACCCTGACGCAGATTGACGCCATCACAGCCTCCAAGCTTCCCGCGCCTGGTCGCTCGAGTATCGCCGCCCACTGTGAGCACCTGCGTTACGTGCTTGAGATGGTCAACGCCTGGGTGAAACTCGAGAAACCACAACCCGATTGGAGCTTGGCGTGGCTTACCTCGAGCCTCGATGCGACGCAGTGGGAGGCTTTGAAAACCGCAATTCAGATCGAATGTGAAACTTTAAAAACTTTGATTGCCTCGAGCCGCGAATGGAATCCGAAGTTACTGAATTTACTGATGAGCAACACCTCGCACGTTGCCTATCACGTTGGGGCGATTCGGCAAATCTGGATGCTGGTGCGCGAGGATCAAAGCAGTCCCCCACTTGGTGAACGTTAGCAACGAATCGAATGTGTTAGCTTTGATCGTCATGCCACAGGCTTCAAACCCGCAAATCATCAACCTGAAAGAACGCAACGCCTCCGTTGACCCAATCCGTCTGCTCGAGACTTTCGTACCACCACCGCGTTTTGCTGGTGTTCGGTTTTCAAATTACAAGCCCAATCCCGCATTTTCTTCGCAAGAAACCGCCAAAACCAGGCTCGAGCGGTTTGTGTTGGACGGTTTGCCGCGCAAGGGTTTTGGTTTGTTCAAAAAACCCGAAATCAGCCCCAGTTTGTACTTGGATGGCGGCTTTGGTGTGGGTAAAACCCACTTGTTGGCGGCGACCTGGTTTGAGAGCAAACTCGAGAAAGTTTTTCTGAGCTTTGCCGAGTTGGTGTACACGATTGGGGCGCTGGGCATGGAAAAAGCGGTTCAGGCGTTTTCCAAGAACAAACTGATCTGCCTCGACGAATTCGAGCTTGACGATGTCGGCAACACGCTCATGGTCGCCATGTTTTTTGGGTGTTTGATCGAGAGCGGAACTCGAGTCGTCACGACCTCAAACACGTTGCCCAACCAACTCGGCGAGGGACGCTTTAACGCGGATGATTTCAAACGCGAGATTCAAAGCATTGCCAACAGGTTTGAGAGCCTGCGGGTTGACGGTCCCGATTACCGTCACCGTGAGGGTTTGAGCGCCGCGCACCCGTCAAGCAACGCGCAACTCGAGCAGCAATTTCAGGTTTTTGACGGCGTCAAAGCCCTCGAATCGTTCAGCGATTTAAACGCCCACCTCGAGAAGCTGCACCCGATTC
>JAYTKL010000443.1:0-1277 GCA_043730305.1 Deinococcales bacterium
TGTTCCTCGCGCCTCGCGGCGAAATTGCAGTACCGGTCGTGTATCAATCGGTGGCTGCCTTTCGAGGTTTGGTCTTGATGGGTTTGATGCTGCTTGTTCTGGGTTATAAAACCCGAGTTGCCCTGCCTGCCATGCTGATCTGGGCTGCGATCTTGTCCGCTCCAGAATTGTGGGCGTACGCACTCGAGGCTCGAGCGGGACTACCTTTAACCTTGTTTGGGACTTTGCTGTTGGTCTTGGGCATTCACGCCAGTTTTAGGCTGAATCTAAAATTCGGCATTGTCTATCTGGCACTGATTCTGTTTAGTTTAATTTCGCCCAGCCCCTGGAATGCGTTTTTCAGCATGGTTCAAGCCAACATTCCAGTCTTTGTCATTCTCTCGAGTCTCATGATGATGCTGTCATACTGGAAGGACGCATGACGTTGTTACGATCATCAGTTTCACCCAAAGGCTGGACGCATCAGGCTTTGAGCCTGCACCGAACCTGGCATTTGCGGCGCGTGTGGCAATGGAAAGCTCGAGCAGTCGCCGCATTAATGTTTGTGGCATTGATTGCCGTCGTTTTGGGAGCCGATAAACGCTGGTTGCTCGCCAGCCTGTTCGGCGTTTTGCTGCCAGCACCGCACCCAAAAACCCAGACCCTGTTCGAGATAGAACGCAAAGAGGGTGAAATTTACACCACGGCATTGGTTGCGCCTGAGGACAATTTCGGATTTTCCAAACGCTTACTTGAAGGTGCAAAATACGTGATGCACAAAGCCCAATTGCCTGCAATGCCTTGGCTCGAGGGTCTGGGTATTTTGCTGCTGGCGTCCTTAGCGTTCGTGATTCCAGCCCAAACCGCAACATCAAACCTTGACGCCCTGGCGGTTGTGCCAACACCAATTGAGCAGAACCTCAACAATGCCTCGAGCGACCCACAAACCGCGCCACCGGTCTTCAACGCCGCCGCGTCAGGGGATGCGCCGCAAGCCGGACAGGAAAGCGCCAACGGTAAACCAGCCTCGGGCGGAACACCAGGCGAAAGTGGCGTGGGAGAGGCGAAACCAGGTGGTGGAAATGCCACCGACGATCCAGAAGTGATTTCCAGAGATTACCTCGAAGCGCTCGAGCGTGGCGCAGTAAAATCAAGCGGTGGACAGCAAAAAACGGGCAACAATGCCAAAAGTGTAGACGACCTCAACTCCAATAAGACCGACCCCAACGGCAAAGATTCGTCGGGTACGAATGGTCAAAACGGACAGAATTCGCAAAATGGACAAAGCGGCAAGCAAG
>JAYTKL010000444.1:0-7512 GCA_043730305.1 Deinococcales bacterium
CGGTTCCGTTCGCCGTCATCTCGGCAATCATCGCCATCGTCTTCGTGCGCGAACGCCGCAGCGATGTTCAGGCGCGTCAAACCGCGCCCAGCGTGCCATTCCCTCGAGATGTGAACATCACCAAATTTTTGATCACAATCGGAGTCTTTGGATTGGGTAACTCGAGTGACGCATTTTTATTGCTCAGAACCCAAGACCTCGGTGTGACCGCCTTGACTGTGCCGCTCGTGTACTTCGCGTTCAACCTGATCTACGCCGCCGCCAGTGCTCCTGCTGGGATGATCGCCGACCGCGTCGGGCGAGGTCAGGTGGCGCGTTGGGGTTTGGCGTTGTTTGTACTGATCTACTCGGGTTTTGGTCTGGCGAATGCCGCCTGGCAGGGTTGGTTGCTGTTTGGACTGTACGGTGTGTTCATGGCGTTCACCGAAGGGGTTTGGAAGGCATACTTGGCTGAACTCGCTCCGAAGAAATCCCGAGGTACGGTTTACGGTGCTTACAACGCCCTGCTCGGCGTGGCGGCGCTGCCCTCGAGTGTGCTCGCTGGGCTGTTGTGGGATCGCGTGTCGCACGGCGCACCGTTCATGGTCGGTGCGGGATTGGCGTTGCTGGCACTGCTGATCAGTCTTACCATCCCCACCCGAGGCGTGCCCAAGCAACAACCGTCGTAACATGTTTAAGATAGAAAGTTTACCAATCCGCAACGCCCTGCTGCAACTCGGCTTGAACCTCGAGTACGCCACCCTCGCCTGGAATGTCGTGGGTGTTGCCGTGATCGCCTAGCCGCACTCAAAGCCCATTCCATTGCCCTGGGCGGGTTCGGTCTTGATTTGTTGCCTACCTGGCGGCGGTGCTGGTGGGTTTAATCTTGGGGTGGCGGTAAAGTAAAAACCGTTTTTCGGGTTAGTCGCAATTGAATTCGTCGTTCACGCCTACACGTTCTAAAATGCCGTTAAAAACAATGCTTGTAAACTTGACATTGTGAGAGACGGCATCGGTTGAAGTCGCTTTTGCCTAAAATTCCAGGTGGATTTGAAAGGTTCTGGAAATGATCATCATTTCATTTCTTACGGAATATTGCGTTCAGGACACCGAAGTTTGACATCATGTATCAAGTTTTTTGAAGCAAATGTTCAGTTGTTGATCTATTTTTCCTTGTCCTACACGGATTATTGTGAATATAACATACCCTGATTGCCAGTTTACATCCCGTTCGTGACCGCCAACGCGAACAAAGAAGCATGGGTTTTAATCTCAAAGCCATCCCGTGTCCGAGCATGTAAACGCTGAATCCCCATCGATTCCAACTGTGAATTCACCGTTCTTGACCATAAAACGCACCTGACGGGCATGGTCGCTCTCAATCCGATGACGAAACTCAGCCAAACCAAACATTTCACCAATCGAATTCTGAGCTTTCATGTTCTTCCTGCGAATCGGTACAACCAACACACCAACCTCCTCAAGAATACTCGCCTCATCCACTGCCGCATTAAAAGCTTTATCCCCGTACAGCAAAGCTTCCTCTGGTAACTCGTAGGTGAGTTCATGAATCGGGGTTAAATCATGAAATCCAGCCGCTAAAATCGTGAACGTGACAGGCATTCCCGCTTCATCACAAATCAAATGCAAGCGCCATCCGAAGAATTTTTGCTTTTTCGCCGCGCAATATCCGCAGTATTCCTTGCCTCGGACTTTCTTGCACCGCACAGCTCTAACACGTTGACACACAGGTAAAGGCATACTGTCAATAATGTAAACCTGACCGTGACGACACAATTCACCAACAGTTTCAAGTGCGAAATCGAGCCAAGCACTGAGTTGATGAATTCGACGATTGAAACGACTAGGATTGAGTTCGTTTGGGATGTACCGAGCGGCTTTCATCGCGCAAAGAGCGTTCTGATGATTATTGTTGAAGAATTTAGCGGCGACGATTGCAATGGTAATAACTTCGGCATCGCTGACTTTGGCAAGGCAATGCGTGTGGTGGTCGAATTTGGTCATGAGGTCGTCAATGATGCCGAAAGCTGTTACGATAAAATGTTCGTCCATGAGTAATCTCCTTTGAATGCGTTGGGTAAACATATTCTGAAGAGAAATTCATGGACGATCAACTGGCAATCAGGGTAAGTTAACAAACGTTATTGGGGTGTCGTGATCGTCGTTGCCAAGTTGACAGAACTTCCGTAGCCGTGGTCTGAACCAGCGACTTTGATGCCACACGATGTCTCGTTCAGGGGAGCGTATTGCCCGCAGCCTGATAAATTTCGTACCACTCCTGTCGCGTCAAGGACACACCTGAAGCCAGCGCGACCTGCCTCACCCGCTCTGGGTTTGTCGTCCCAACAATCGGTTGCATACCTGCCGGATGACGAAGAATCCAAGCGATGGCGATGGTCGTGTTGGAGACACCATAGGTTTCTGCCATGGCATCAATCACCTGGTTCAACTTCGGGAATTTCGGGTTGTTCAGAAAAGCACCTTCAAAAAACCCGAACTGGAACGGCGACCAGGGTTGAATTGTGATCTTCTTCAGGCGACAGTAATCGAGCACACCACCGTCACGATCCACCGAGCGGTTTATCTCCATGTTGACGTTTAAACCATGATCGATCATGCCGGTGTTGGTGATGCTGAACTGGAGTTGGTTGACCTGCAACTTCATCGGAACGCTGGCTTGGAGCAATTCGAGTTGACTTGGATTGTGATTGCTGACACCAAAGTGCCTGACCAGTCCACGTTGATGGAGTTGCTCGAAAGCTTGAGCCACTTCCTCTGGCTCGACCAAGGCATCGGGACGGTGCAATAAGAGCACATCGAGGTAATCGGTCTTCAGTCGCTTGAGGATTCCCTCGACTGAATCCAAAATGTGCTCTTTGGAGAAATCCCAAAAGCCTTTGCGGATGCCACACTTGCTCTGGAGGATGAGCTGACTGCGGGGAAAGCCAAGTCGCTGCACCGAGTGGGCAAACACTTCCTCGGACAAGCCACCACCATAAATGTCGGCATGGTCAAAAAAGTTGATGCCAACATCGACGGCGGTTTTCACCAGCGCATCAACGGCTGAAGTCTCCATGTCAGCAATCCGCATGCATCCCAAGGAAATCTCTGAAGCATTCAGGGTACTCGTTCCAATCGGCAGGGTTTTCACGGTCAAAGTCTACTCCGAAATCCGAGCACCTGCTGAACATAACCCGTGGATCGGTGCACGAGCCTCTCGGATGCCAGGAGTGTGATCATCACGGCTTGATGCCTTATTCTGTCCTCAACCAGCGCAACTGCGTCCCTGTTTGCTCCACCCGGTACGCACCTTCAATGTGCGAGAAGTAGACCTTGGCTCCAGATCTCGCCGCTTGCTCGCCAATGGCGCGTTTGCTGGCACGCATGGTCTGGGGTTCAGCCCAAACCACATCAATGTCCTGTTTAAACTCGAGCGGATGGTGGAAGAGGTCGCCGGTAAAGTACGCCTCGACCTCACCATCGTTGAGATAAAGTCCTTGATGACCAGGAGTTTCACCAGGCATCGGAACAATGCTCAGCCCATCACCCAACTCGAGTTTTCCCTCCACCAGCTCAAGCAACCCCCAGGCTTCAATGACCATCAGGGTGTCTTGCTCGAGTGATCCAAAAGTTTCGGGTTGCCAATCGGCGGCTCCCAGATAATGTTGCGCTTCAGGGAACAGCGGAACGTGTTGACCATCAACCAAGGTCGTGAGTCCATTGATGTGGTCCACATGGGGATGGGTGATCACCAGATCGGTGATCTGATTCACCTCGATCCCAAGCGTCAGTAACTGGTCTTTGAGGGTTGGTCGTGGCTCACCAGGGATCAGCATGGATTCAAAATCTGCTGGAAAGGCATAGGCAGCAGCGTCCACCAAGACAGAGTGGTTGGCAGTGGCAAGATGAAAACATAAGATTGCAGCGCGGTCTGACAAGTTGGCAGCGAGCTGGTCGGCTGGAAGACCGTACCACTCGGAGATGGTGGCATTGAGGAAACCAATGTTGATTGGGGAGATCGTGACCATAATCCATTGTGCGCCCTTTGACTCGAGCGAGCAACCCTGCTCGGGTCTGTCCAAGTCGTGAATCTTGCCAGTGATTCGGACGAAAATCAATACAGTGGTGCTCGAGTTCAACGCATTCGAGAACGCCGATCCGTACTCAAAGCCAGTCTTCAACGCAAGGGCACGAAAAGCGCCAAGCGCCGTCTTCAAAAACTATCGGGCAAACTCGCTCGATTCATGACACACGAGAACCACTGCATCAGCAAAGCGATCGTAGCGAACGCCAAACGCACTCATCGCGGAATCAAACTCGAAGACCTTTCGGGTATTCGTGAACGAGGAAAGGCTATGGGGACTTCGATGCGAGGGAAGTTGAACAATTGGGCTTTCTTTCAGTTGAAGAATCAGATCAGTTACAAGGCTGCTCGAGTTGGTGTGGTCGTGAATCTGGTTGATCCTCGTAACACATCGAGAACCTGTCCTGATTGCGGTTGTTGCGAGAAAGGCAATCTCAAATGCCAGTCGGTGTTCAAATGCTTGGCTCGCGGGTACACGGCTAACGCTGATTTGAATGCCGCGAGAAACATTGCTCGGGCTGCTCAACTTTTGATTTCAAGGCTCGAGTGTGATCGGCGCGATGGCAAGGCGCAGCATATAGCCTTGCTGCCCAGATTTTTTTCGACAACGCTCGAGCAAGTCGCACAGTTCGGCTTGCATGGTTTTGGCGTCTTCATACTCGAGTTGGAGGTCTTGCGCCCACCAATCCATGATCGCGGGTGCACTTGGATCTAGAAAATTCCTTTCCATACGGCTCCTGGCTGGCGTTGTCGCGCGAAGCAATAACTTGACGTTCAGGCTCGGGTACAATGGGTGTGTGACCAACCTCGAGATCCTCTGGGACGAGTGGGGTGTACCTCACATTTTTGCCACCACCGACCCTGAGGCGTTCCGTGCGCTGGGCTGGGCACAAATGCGTGCCCACGGCGAGCTTTTTTTAAAATTGTACGCCCAGGCCCGTGGCTGTGCTGCCGAAATCTGGGGCGAGGATTACCTCGAGTCGGACAAGTTTGTGCGCCGCATGGGCATCCCAGCTCGAGCCAAACGCTGGGCTGTGGCCCAAACCCCGACCATGCTAGTCAACCTCGAAGCTTTTGTGCAAGGCGTGAACGACTTTGGGCAGCTACATTCAGACCAGCTCTCAGATGAGGCTCGGGCGGTGCTGCCAATCGTGACAGTTGATGTGTTTGCTCACATCCAGCGCGTGTACGCGGTCTACCTAACCCAGGGAGGACAGCGCCCTTCAGGAGCGCAACGCAACGAGGTGATCGCGCCGAAAGACCTCGTGCCGGGTGTGCATCCCATCGGAACGGGCATTGCTGGATCAAACGCTTGGGCGCTGGGTGGTTCACGAACCGCCAGTGGCAAGCCAATCTTGTTGGCGAACCCGCACCTGTACTGGGGGGACCTGTTTACCTTTTTCGAAGTGCATCAGGTGGTGCAAACCTCAGACTCGACCAGCAGCACGGACCTGTACGGCGTTGTTCAGGTGGGTTGGCCCGTACTGCGTTATGGTTTTAACCCTTACCTTGGCTGGGCACACACGGTCAATGCCTTGAAAGGCTGGGATGCCTTTGCACTCGAACTGGACGGAGATGGTTACGTGCTCGGTGGGCAAAGGCATGCGTTTGAAATTCGTAGCGAGGTCATTCGGGTGCGAACAGGAAGCGAATTCCGAGAAGAAACCCTCAACATCAGGCACTCACTTCATGGTCCTGTCATCGGCGAGCAGCACGGGAAACCCATCGCGGCTCGCAGTGTTGGTTTTGAAGTTTCAACATTTTCTGGCATTTTCGAACAGTACTGGAAAATGGCCAATGCCAAAACCCAATCCGAATTTCAGGCGGTACTCGAGATGCACCAAAATCCGCTGTTCACGGTTTTGTACGCTGATCGGGAGGGGCACCTTGCTCACTATTTTGGTGGTTTTGTGCCGCGCCGAACCGGCAAAAGCTGGAACGATTGGGTTGCCACCCTGCCAGGCAACGATCCGAGCCTGATCTGGACGGAGGTGCACGACTTTTCCGAACTCCCCCGGGTGATTGATCCACCGTCGGACTGGCTGCAAAATGCGAACAATCCACCGTGGACCACCACCATACCGATGGTGCTGTCCGCTGACCAATTTCCGGCGTACATGACACCCCGTCTGGTCAGCTTGCGTGAGCTGCGTTCGATCACCATGATATCAGGACTGCATCAGGCGACACTCTCAGATGTTGGCACGCTGATCGGTTCGACATACTCCGAACTGGCAGGTCGGGTTCTACCGGCGCTCTTTGAAGCTGTGCGGAGTTCTGGCAGCACCCTTGCCAAGGACGCCGCCAGGGTGCTCGAGCGTTGGGATCGGTCTTTTGACCCGCACAGCATCGGTGCGGACCTGTTCTCGCGTTTTGTGGTGGCAATGCTCGGCATTGACCCGCTGCTGGCGGATTTCTGGGATCAGCCATGGACCGAAGCTGACCCACTTGGCACACCCCACGGGTTGAAGCGTCCCGAATTGGCACTCAAGCTGCTCGAACGCGAAGCCGCCCGCCTGCGTGCCAGTACTGGCGGCCTCGAGCGACGTTGGGGCGATCTGACCCGATTGAAACGCGGGGCGTTTGAGGCAGAAGCCCATGGACACCTTGACCCTTTTGGGGTGTTTCGGGTCAGTGGCTACGCCGAGGATCAACCTGGTCAATTTACGGTTGCCTTTGGCACCACCTATGTGGCGATGGTCGAATTCACAACACCTGTTCGGGCGCAGGTGCTTTTGGGCTACGGAAACTCGAGCCAGCCTGGATCCAAGCACCACGGCGATCAACTGCCGCTGCTCGCCTCGCGGCAAATGCGGCAAGCCTGGTTGAGTCGCGACGACATCGAAGCGCACCTCGAGTTTCGAGAATCCCTTTGACACCGCAATCGAATGTCACAGGAACTCCTAACTACCGTTCCAAGGTTGACTTATCGTTTGAAGTCGTTTGGTTGTCGCGGCGAGCTTAAAGCTTAGATTTTTCGATAATTGCGAATTCTTCCCTAAAAAATCAGCGTTAAACACGAATAACATTTCGAGATTTGGGCGAAAAAAGTTCAAATACCATATCCAAAACATGCCTCTGGTTGACTTTGTAAGCAAATGCTCAACCGATGGCGATCTCGAGATGCCGCAATACGAGGTGAAGGCTTAGATTTTTCGCTAAATCCGAATAATCATCGCTAAATCCGAATTTCCCAAAAACAGCGGACAGCAAATCGTCATTCAGTCCGTGACCGTAAAGCTCGAGTCTTATTTTTGGGGTCTGACAACCTAAAAAACCGAAAGTGCCATCTTGTTTAAAACAATAGCGTTGAAGATAGTCAATTGACAAAAGATAAGCGCTATTCGCGTTCTGAACAACTAAAATACAAAATTTGTGGTTACTTAAAACTAAAAAACAGTAAGTACCCCAGCATATTTATGTTCAAT
>JAYTKL010000445.1:0-13625 GCA_043730305.1 Deinococcales bacterium
GTCTGTTATCCCTTCGATCCGCTCGAACTCAGTGTTCGGGCGCGGCGTTTGTGCGAGCAACTCGAGCAACCTGTGGTGATGCAAGCTGATCACTACGCTGAGGTGAGCGTGGCGGATTTGCGGCTCGATACGCATTTGGGGCGGGCTTGGAAGGATGAGACTGAGCTTCATTTGACGCGCCGTGAGTACGAGTTGCTTAGTGTCTTGATGTTGAACGTTGGGCAGGTTCTCAGCAAGCAAACCTTGTTGCATTCGGCTTGGGGTACGGATTTTAGGGGCAAACCGCGCACCGTCGATCAGCACGTTTCGCAACTTCGGGCGATTCTGGGCGACAACCGTGAGGACTCGAGGTACATCTCGACGGTACACGGGCGGGGTTATGTCCTAAAAGTGAAATCCCAGGATCATTCCATGACGTTAAGCTGACATCAAACTCTGATAATTGCGTCATGACATTGACCGTGTTGGTGGTCGAAGACGAACTGGCAGTGCGTGAAGCACTGCGCTTTCACCTCGAGCAAGCGGGTTATGCGGTGCAGGCTTGCGGGTCGGCGCGTGAGGCTTGGGATCAACTCTCCAATGTCAGTGCGATTGTTTTGGACTGGATGCTGCCCGACGAATCGGGCATCAGTTGGTTGTCGCGGCTTCGGGCAAACACGGCGTTTGCAGGCTTGCCAGTGTTGATGCTGACAGCTCGAGCGGGCGAACGTGACCGTGTCGAAGGGCTTGACGCTGGCGCGGACGATTACCTGACCAAACCGTTTAGCGCCGCAGAATTGGCGGCTCGAGTGCGGGCGTTGCTGCGCCGGGTTGGCAGCGACGGACGGAAAAATCTGGTTCGGCTGGGTGTGCTCGAGATTGATCAGGACGCCGGCGAGGCTCGGCTGGCGGGGCGGGTGCTCAATTTGACGCGCCGCGAGTTTGACTTGCTGGCATTCATGGGCGCTCATGCTGGGCGGGTCTACAGCCGTCAGGAATTATTGGATCGGGTTTGGGGTCTGGAGTTCGTGGGTGGCGAACGCACCGTTGATCAGCACATTACCCAACTTCGCGCAATCTTAGAGGAAAACCTGACTGCACCCAAATTCCTTGAGACGGTACGCGGCAAGGGGTATCGTATGAGGGAAGTCAGCGACCTTAAACCAGCTTAAACAAAAAGGAGTTCCAATGCGAGAAGCCCTAGAACGTGATTTGCGCGACCTGAGCGCCGAATTTGTCCGAATGATGTCGCTCAACCTCGAGCAACTTTCCTTGGCGGGCAAGGTTTTGCTCGAGCGTGAAATTGACAAGATTGACGCGGTTCACGAGATTGAGCGCCGCGTGGACGAACTGGAAGTCAAACTCGAGGCGGAATGCCTAAAAATCATTGCGCGGCATCAACCGGTGGCAGGTGATTTGCGACTTATTGCCGCGATTCTCAAATCCCTCTCCGACCTCGAGCGGGTTGGCGATTACGCGGTGCATGTTGCCGACGACGCGAGGCTTCTTGCAAGTGAACCGCCGTTAAAGCGTTACATCAATCTGGCGCACATGATTTCCAGATTAAAAAACATGCTCGAGGCAGCCAGTTTGGCTTTTGTGCAACGCGACGCTTCCAGCGCGTACCAGGCGGCGCAGGTTGACCTCGAGATTGATGATTTGTACGAACAGATTCAGCGTGAACTGGTCACGTACATGATCGAAGACCCGCGCACGATCACCAAAGCGCTGGCGTTGTTGCGGGTGGGGCGCAGTTTGCAACGCATTGGCGATCACGTCGAAAATGTGCTCGAACGGGTGCAGTACTGGGTGACGGGCGAACGTAATGCCAACGATGCCAGTTCGAGCGTTTCGGTTTGAACTGGTACTTTTAAGCTGAATTGATTCAGAAAAAGACGTGTGAGACGAAGCGAATTCTGATCGAGTTTTGCCAAACCTTGGAATTGAGCGCCACACAAGGTTAGACTGTGGGCGCATGGAGCAGCAAATTCTCGAGGTTCAAAACAAAATGGCTCGAGTTCGGGTTCCAGCCACGATGGCAAACCTTGGATCTGGTTTTGATTCACTCGGAATGGCGGTGTCGCTCTGGCTCGAGGTGGACGCTGAACTTTCAAACACCGACGTTTTTGAATACACGGGTACAGGTCAAATTTTCGAAACCGACAATTTGATTCATCAAGGTTTTCGTGCCGCTTTCAAACACGCGGGTTTGGCAGCGCCCACGGTCAAGTTGACCGCCCAAAACCCAATTCCCTTGGCGAGGGGTTTAGGCTCGAGTTCGGCGGCGTTGGTGGCGGGCGCGGCTTTGGGTGCGGCGTTTATTGGCGGTTCTTTTGGCAAAGACGCGGTTTTGCAAGTCTGCGCCAAGCTCGAGGGACACCCCGACAATGTTGCGCCGGCAGTTTTGGGTGGTTTTACGGCATCGGTCATGCAGGGTGACATCCCAATTTCAATCTCAATGCCTGTGCCCAAAGACTGGCGGGTTTTGGTGGCAGTGCCACGAACCGAACTCAAAACCGAACACGCCAGGGCAGCCCTGCCAGACCATTACTCGAGGGCGGACATGGTTTTTAATTTGTCACGGGCGGCATTGTGGGTGGCTGGCGTGGCGACCGCAAACACCGATGTGCTGCGTGAGGCTTGCCGTGACGCCATGCACCAACCTTACCGTGCTCCGCTTATCCCTGGCATGGAAAACGCCATCGAGGGGGCGCTCGAGGCGGGAGCGGTCGCCGCGTTTTTGTCGGGTGCGGGTCCCAGCGTCAGCGCCATTGTCAACTCGAGTCAGAGTTTAGAAGCCGTCAAAACCCAATTGGCAAAATTTAGCCCTGACATTCTGCTCTTAGAACCCGCAAGTGGTTTTGAGCTTTTGACGGTGGTTCATGGAAGGTAATCTTCAAGACACGCCGCTGCCGAGTTTGCTCGAGTTGATTCATTTGACCAAGCAATCTGGACGGGTTCAAGTCACTGCCGACCTGCCACTCACGTTGTATGTTGCCAGCGGCGAGGTGACTTCAGGAGAAATTCTGGATTGGGAAGGGCTGGAGGCTGTTCAAAGTTTTTTATTGCATCTTTCAAATGGTCAGTTTCGTTTTTACCCTAACGTCACCGTGATCGAGGCAGCAAATAATTTTGATATTGCTTTTTCAAAATTCATGACCGACTGGGCGCGTTTAAATGACGAATGGGCGCGGATTTTACCGCTGCTTGGCAGCCCTTCACGCATCCTGGAACCCACCCAACCTTACGGTGCAGTCCCGCATCCGTTTCAGGGTGGCAAGAGCATTCGTTCGCTCGCCAGGGCGCTCGGGGTCAGCAGTTTTGAAGTCGCTCAAAACACCCTGCCCTGGATTCAACAAGGCAATGTCCGCCTGACCAACCGTTTTGCTTGGTTTGGTTTACGAATTCAACATGCTGCCGCCAGTGTCCCAAAGCTTCCAAAGTCCAGAACCATCGCCGATATTCCAGCCTGGCTTGACGGTTCGAGGAACATGGGCGAAGTCCTCGAGTTGGGTTTTCAAATCAACGATGTGCGTCAGTACCTGATTCAAAGTTTGCAATCTGGCGAAATTCAAGTCCAGGGCAGCGGTTGGTTGCTGCGCGACCTGACTTGGGAACTCGAGTATTTGACCTAAAGGGCGTTGAGGAAGTTTTGATTTTGAGAAATTGCAGTGCTGTGAGCCATTAGCGATTGACTACAGCGGTTTTCATATTCGTTGACGCGCTTCGCGCTCTCACTTCTATGAAAACCGCTGTCTGTTGCGACTCCCTCTGGTCGCCAATGTCTGACGCTTCTTGATTCCAAGACGCACCTTCGGGCGGAATCGCTTCGCGTCAAACATAGTGCAAGGTGCTGTACAACCTGAAAATCTTTACGAATTGTAAATTGCTGTAATAAAACACTCGAAAATCTTTTTCATAAATCAGCCGATAGCTTTGAGTAATAAAGACTTACTCTTGCCATCGGCTAATTGCTATCTGCTCATTTAAGCCAAAGCTTGTTGCAAACCAGGCATTTGACGTTGCACCAAGTAACGCACCGTGCTCGGAATGTTCGCGCCGCCAATGAACAACACCAAGGCTGTGGTGTCATTGATGCGCTGAACGAAAACACTTTTGCCATTGAACTCGAGCGCCAGACCATGCAATTCTGGAAAATCGAGGTTGCGTCCCAAACCGCCACTGATTGAAATAAACGTCCGAATGTAAATGGCGACCAATTCGCCGTTGGAAATCTCCTGCCCAGCCTGTGCCAGCAGTTGCGCCTCGGTACTGGTGGTGACAATCAATGCGGTCTCGATCTCGGCTTTCTCCAAGAGCGGCAAGAGGTAGGTCTCAAAATGAATTTTCGGCGCTGGTGCTCCTGGCTCGAGCACCACTGGTTCAAGTACAATTGGCGCATTGTTGGCGTTCAAGGTCGCCACTTTTGCCAGTGCCTTGTCAATCTGCGGAAACAAATCCTCTGGCGTGAATGGCTTGGAAACCACGCTCTGCGCCCCAGAATCTTTGGCTTGGCTTTGCACGGCGCTGTCCACAATGCCCGAAATCAAAATGACCGGAATTTGCTTGTAACTTGGCATGGCTTTCAGGCGCTGACAGAGTTCAAAACCAGTCATGCCAGGCATGACCACATCGGCAATAATCAAATCTGGAATGGTCGTGGCAATCAATTCAAGCGCGTGCTCGGCACTCGAGGCGCTGGTGACATCAAAATCCCGTGGGGCAAGCAGGCGCTCGAGCGCTTTGCGAACGCTGACAGAATCGTCTACGATTAAGACTTTACTCAAGTTCGTCTCCTCAAAAAAGGGTGAAAGTTGCGCCTGAAGCGTCGCGTTTCGCCTGATGTATCAGTTTAGGCGACAAATACGAATTCTGGTGTGGATTTTGCACCTCAAGCATTGAAAAGAGCGGTTTGAACGCCTTATTCAAACTGATCGAGTTTGACCCAGCCGTACCAAAGCGGGGCAATTGTTCCAACCACGGTGAAGACCAGCATCAAACCAAGCACCAGAAATCCTTCCAGGCTGGCAAAATAACTTAAACCCGGGTAGAGGTTGGGTTGGGTCACACTTAAGTAAGCGGGTCTTGCCACAATCAGCACCAAAAACCCCGAGTAAAACAGCGACAACACCATGTACAACAAACCGCCAGCGCTGACCGCCACCTCGGCAGGGTTATCGGCTTTAAAACGCGGCAAAGCAGCCCCAACGCCCACGCCAAGCGCCGTGATTGCCAAGGCGCTCGAGACTGCCACCAGCACGCTCGAGAATTGCAGTACCGCAGACAGATTTAAGCTGCTGGCGCTGAAATAACCAAGTACCAATGCCAGCAATAAGGTTGGCGGCAATGCGCCCCAGTATTTCGCCAGCACGATGCTGCGGCTCGAGATTGGACCCGTGCGCAAAATCCAAAAGCCAGGACCTTCAAAACTGACGGTTGGGAAAGCCATGCGAATACCAACGCCCGAAATCACAAACCCCTGAAATGCCAGGGTCATGAAGCCAACTGCGTTTTTCATCAGTTCGCCGGTAATCGGAAATGCCCGAACGCTGACCACGTAGACGCCGCCCAGCGCCACCAAAATTAAAAGTTGCGACCATTGCGTGGCGTCCCTAAAGAGCAGCCGCGCATCTTTGACAATCAAATGTCCGCTCGCACCAAATTTTCCAAAGAAATTCTCGATACCGCTCGCCACCCTGGGCATTGGATCGAGTTTTACCCGCGAACTCTCGAGACCACGCACCCAGCCCTCCTGATAGGCTTTGCTGGCAAGCCAACCCGCCACCAGCAGCAACAGCGCCGACAAAATGACCAACGGGTAGATACTGCTGGAAAACGAACCTCGAGCGCCGTCCCAAATCACCCGAGACGCCCACGAACTGGGTAACAAAGGGTTTGAAGGTGTACCAAATTGCGTCAAAAACTGTGTGATGGCACTGTCATTGTCGAGGTTGGCAAGGCGTTTGAGCAATTCTTCGGGTTTTGCCGCCCGAATGACGTAGACCAGACTGGCGCTTAAAATCACGCCCAACCCTGTGGCAACCTCTCGGACGCGACCTGCCGGTGCAAAACGCATGAGCAAAATGGCAATGCCCGCACCCAGACCAACGGGCAGCGCATACGCCAAAAGTGCTGACAGTACCGCCAGCGGAAAAAACCAGAACGGCGCATGAAAAAACAGTCCTATCGCCAGCAACGGCGGCACGGTCAAGAGTGAAGGCACGCCAGCCGCACTCAGGTAAGTCTCGCTCAGCTTCAGTGCAAACACTCGAGAGGTCGGAATCGGTTGCGCCAACAAAAAATTAAGATCATCGCTCGAGTACAAGGTCGTGATTGCCGTGGTGATTGCCGAGAATGTCACCCCCGACGCCAGCACGATCAAACCCGTCTCGAGCGCCCTTTGCGCCACGCTGCGTCCGACCAAACTGCAAGATTCACTAAAAATCTTGCCGAAATCACACAAGAACGTCATGGCTCGGCGCGTGCCCTCGAGTTCGGCGTAAACAACCAGCATCACCACGGACAAGATAATCAAATAGCCAATTTTTGGACCCCTGGCAAGCGCATTGTAAAACGCCCGAAATTTCAGGTTTAAGAGCGAACTCGAGACGTTCGCGTTGTCTGCCAGATTCGCGGATTTCACCAGTGACATCAAGCCGCTGCCTTCTCTCGAGCCGCTTGGCGCTCGAGTTCTTCTTCCTCGACCAATTTAAAGAAAATCCGCTCGAGCGTGTTGCCCTCCACGCCACCGCGTTCCGTACCCGATTGCAGCCGAAGTTCCTCGAGTGTCCCCTCTGCCAGAATATGCCCACGGTCAAGCACCGCAATTCGGTGCGCCACCGCCTCCGCTACAGGAAGCGAGTGCGTGGTCAAGAGCACGGTTTTGCCTTTTGCGGCATATCCCGCCAGCAACTCCCGCGCCTGTTTTGCCGCTCGAGGGTCAAGCCCGACCATCGGTTCGTCCACAATCAAGACTGGTGGTTCGGGCAACATCGCCGTAATAATGGTTAACTTTTGCTTCATGCCGTGCGAATAGGTTTCGATCAACTCATTGCCAAAATCTTCTAGACCAAAAAACTCGAGCCAGCGTTCAATCTCCGAATTTGGATGCTCGAGCTTGTGCAAGCCCGCGATAAACCGCAGCAACTCGCGTCCAGTCAATTTGGCGTACAAATACGGACGATCTGGGATGTACCCAAACGCGGCTTTGGCTTTGACCGGTTCGCGCCAGACATCAAAACCGCCAACCCGCACTGTTCCCGTGCTCGGACGCGTCAGCCCCACCATCGCGCGAATGGTCGTGGTTTTACCCGCGCCGTTCGGTCCAAGAAGCCCAAAAACCTCGCCAGGCACAACCTTCAAATTAATCGGCGAAACCGCCTCCACCCGACCATAGCGCTTCGAGAAATCACGAATCTCAATCATGCCCTCAGGTTACGCCGTAGCGTGTCGCTCGAGCGTCCGAATGTCACACACGCGATGAAACGATAAAGATGCTCGAGATTGGTTGAAGGTCTCTCGAAGATTGTGCGAAGGGTTTGGGTGTTTCAGTTTTTCTCAGGTAAAAATTGGTCGGTGTTCATGAGCTTGGCTTGCAGTTATTGATAGACCGCAATTGAAAAGGCAATCCTGCGTTTCGGATGAATCAAAACCTTGCCTTTCCAAGCCATGCCGACGCTCGAGCCACCATCTAAAGCAATCGCTTCTTTGGCATTTAGGGCTTTCATGATTTTACTCAGTTGCCACAAGTTCAGTTTTTCGCGGGTGCTGACAAAAAACAGTTTGCGTTCGCTCGAGATACCCACCGCCGAACGGGCGGCGCTTCCCCACACGGCGGGGTCTTTGTACCCTTCAATTTTGGGGGTGACTTGCACCAGACCTCGGCGCAAAATATAAGGTCCGCTCGAGATCAGGGTTTCAAAGCCTGACCAGTCGAGTCTCGAGGCGCGTGAAAGTGATTCTGGTTTGACCCAAAGGTAAGCGCGGTTGTCTGGGGTGATGCCGAGGGCGGTGCGGAGTTTCCCCCGAGCGACGTAACGTCCGTTGATGACCAGATCGCCGGCGGGGGCGAACGTGGCGGTGTTGAAGTACCCGCCGTTAATCATGGCGACCGCTTTAGAACCCGCGACCATCGCGTCAAAATTTGCGCCTTTGTTGTGTTTGGGCAAGATCGCTTTGACCCGAATCCTGGGATTCTCGAGGTTGACGCGCACGATTTTGACATGGAATCCAAGCACGGTTTTTGCTTCGAGTGTCACGCTGTTTTTAATGCCGAGTTGAATTTGGCGCGGTTTGGCAACTTTAGGTTTGGTAACGCTGGGTTTGGCAACGCTGGGTTTTGCTTGGATTTGTTTGAGTTTGGCAGGCGTGATGATCGGGGTGAACGTTGGGATTGCTTGAGGAATCGGTTCGCTTGGCGTGTTTGGGATGATGGGTTCAAGTTTGATCGGTTCGGGTTGAACTGGGGCGGCAGGCACATGGGGTGGCAAGACAGGGGTATCGCTTTGTGGCTCTCCAAAACTCGAGCCACAAAATGAGATGAGCAGCACAACCAAAATTCGTTTCAACAGAGTTCCTCCGAAAAGATGCTTGCATTGTACGGGTTTTGCAAGTTTTGCAGTATCGAAAGTGAACAGAGACTGTGCCTCTCGAGATTTTTTATCATTCTCTCGAGTTTTTCTGTAGAGTTTGACTTTGGTGTTCTATCGCCCAGATTTTTACTGCCAGTTGGTTTCATCGCTTGCACACCTCCAGAATGGTACACTCGACCCTTGAGACCCGCCATTTCCAGTTTTTTGGATTGTGTGGCGTAAAAAATCGAGCAGAACAGCCGCGTCATGTACGCGGCTCGAGGAGTTAAAACGTGAAATTTGTTGAAGACATCGGGATTGATTTGGGTACGGCAAACTTTTTGGTTTACGTCAAGGGACGCGGAATCGTTCTGCAAGAACCTTCGGTCATTGCAATGGTGCGCGACACCAAAGAGGTCAAAGCCGTCGGCGAAGAGGCATACCGCATGATTGGTCGCACGCCAGGCAATATTGTGGCGGTTCGTCCGATCAAAGACGGCGTGATTGCCGATTTTGAACTGACCAAGAAGATGCTTACAAAATTCTTGGACAAGGTGATTACGGGCTATCAACGCTTTTTTCGTCCGACCATCATGGTGGGTGTGCCTTCGGGTGTGACCGACCTCGAGAAGCGCGGCATCGTGCAGGCGGTTCGTGAACGTGCCCGAAAAGTGTATCTGATCGAAGAGCCAATGGCGGCTGCCATCGGTGCGGGCGTGCAAATCGCCGAACCAACAGGCAGCATCATTGTGGACATTGGCGGTGGCAGCACCGATATTGCCGTGATCTCTTTGGGTGGCATTGTTGTCTCGAGAAGCATTCGGGTGGCGGGTAACGAACTGGACGAAGCCATCATTCGTTACGTGCGCCGCAAAGAAAACCTGATGATCGGTGAGCGCAGCGCCGAAGAACTCAAAGTTAAAATTGGCGCGGCAACCCTGAATCCTGGCGACGATCTGTTCACCGCCGAGGTGCGCGGGCGCGATTTGATCAACGGCTTACCAAAAACCGTGCAATTGACCAGCGCCGACATTGCCGAGGCATTGCAAGAACCCGTGCAAAAGATCGTTGATCTGGTGCGTCAAGTGCTCGAGACGACCCCGCCCGAATTAATTTCGGACATCATTGATCGCGGCATCATTCTGACGGGTGGCGGCGCGTTGCTCCGTAACCTCGACGAGCGTCTTCGTCAAAGCACGGGTATTCCAGTGCTGATCGCGCCAAATGCCATCGAAGCCGTGGCGCTCGGTACGGGTCGTGCTTTGGACATGATTCCAATTTTGCGTGATGCCCTGGTTTCGAGCGACAATTACGCGGGACGGTAAAGGCAAGTAGTTTTGTAGGGTCGCCGCTGGCTGCGACCACTTGGTAATTGCGAAAGCCAGAATAGAAATTTGTAACTCGAGAATCCTGTGCTTTCACGGGATTCTCGAGTTTCTCATGGCTTGGGGTGTTGCTATGGGTGCAATGCGAATTCTTTTTCGGATGTTGATGGTGTTGGCGTTTTGCTCCTCGAGTTTGGTGGTTGCTCAGGGTAATTCTGCACAGAGCAATTTTGCGCTCGTAGATGTCAAACCAGGACTCGAGGGTTACGCGCTGACGGCTGGGGCGGGCAATGTCATCTCGAGGTTTCCAATCAAGGTGCTCGAGGTGGTGCAGGATGCCGGTGAGGATTTTCCGTACATTTTGTTTCGGGCGTCTGGCGATTTTATTGCCAGTACGGGCGGGATTGCGGCTGGCATGAGCGGTTCGCCGGTGTACATCAACGAAAAACTGGTGGGGGCGGTGTCGGCAGGTTTTCCGAGTGCCGATCACAATTTGGGACTCATCACGCCCATCGAGGTCATGACCAGGGCGCTGCCGATCAAAGCTGCAACTTTGGCACTCGAGAAGTACGGTTTAAATGTGCTGGCACTGCCGCCAATTGGGGCTGTGCCGCTTTCCGCGCCGCTTGCCATGACTGGTATCAGTTCGCGGGCGCAAGACCGCCTGCTCGAGGCGCTCAGGGCGCGTGGCATCAATCAAACGGTCTTTCCGAGCCAGAGCCAGGCGGGCGGCGGTTCGACACCGCTCGAGCGTCCGTACAAGCTCGAGCCTGGAGCGCCCATCTCGGTGCGCCTTATTTCGGGCGACATGAACGTTGGTGCGATTGGCACGGTTACAGCGCTCGTGGGCAATCAAATTCTGGCGTTTGGGCATCCGTTCTTGCGCGATTCTCGAGCCAGGTTTGCGGCTGCGCCAGCTTACGTCAACGCCATCATTCCATCTTCGACTGTTCCATTTAAGCTTGCGGAGAATGCGGGTGTGCCTTTTGGCGCTATCCTGACAGACCGCCCTTATGCTGTGGGCGGCGTCGTTGGGCAGGATGCGGGACTATTGCCGCTCGAGATTACGGTCAAAAATGGTGCAGCCTCTCGAGTCTGGAAGTTGGGTTTAGCGCCCGTCGAATCTTTTGTTGGTGTTCTAAGTTTAATCAGCTTGCAATCTGCGATGGACACGATGTTTGAAGGGAATTCCTCTGGCAGCGTGATCGTCAAAACCAGCCTCGAGTTCACCGACCGCCCGAGCATCACCTTGCGCGACCGTGCCACCAGTGAAAACGATGTCGGCTCGAGTGCGGCGCTGCGTGCGGCTGTGCCAATTGCGGTCTTGCTCGAGAATCCTTACCGTGCCAGTGGTCTTAAATCCGTCAAGATCAATCTCGAGGTTGCACCGTTTGCGCTTGCCAGAATGGTCAAGCTCGAGCCTGAAGTCAAAAAGGCCAAAGCGGGCGATGTGGTTGGCGTCAATGTGCGTTTGCAACCGTACAGGGGTACGCCCGTGGTGCGCCGTGTAACGTTTAAAATTCCTGAAACTCAAGCCGAGGGTGCGTTGAAGTTGCGGGTGCGCGGCGGTTTGACCCCGCGTCCAACTGACCCCAACGATTCGGATGACATCTTTGAAGGTGTCCTGACCTTCGAGGATTTGCTCGAGAAGCTCAAAAACCGTCTCTCGAGCGAGAACATGTTCGTCGAATCGGGATTTGGGCACGATACCGACATCATCGGTTTGGAAAAGTTCGCCGATCCTGTGCTTGGTTTGCTTCCCTTCGAGATTACCGTGGTCAAATAAGCCTTTGCTTGGGCTTTTCGCGTTATGCTAGAAAAACTTGTGAACAGACCCGTAACCATATGGACTCGAGCAACTTTGGCAAAACTTCTCGGTGGTGTACTCGAAGGGGCAGATGCCAACGTAACGGCACTCAAAGAACCCAAAGACGCCACTCAGCACGACCTGACTTGTGTTTTGCGTGAAAATTTCTTAGCTGCTGCGCTCGAGTCACAGGCTGGGGTTTTGGTTGTTACCACTGACATCAAAATACCGAATTCTCGAAGTGTGATTCGGGTTGCGGATATCGAGACAGCCTGGGTGTTGTTGTTGCGGGCTTTTGCTCCCAGCCTCGAGCGTAACCCTGGAATTCATCCTTCGGCGGTTGTTCACGAAACGGCGCAAATCGAAACTGGTGTTTGTATCGCTGCAAATGCGGTGATCGCCAGAGATGCCAAAATTGGTGCTGGCAGCGTGATTGGCGCTGGCAGTTACATTGGCGAACGTTCTGTTTTGGGTGTCGATTGCCTGATTCAACCAAACGCCACGATTTTACATGATGTGCAAATGGGCGCTCGAGTTTTGGTGCAAACTGGTGCGGTGATTGGTTCAGACGGTTTTGGTTTTCAACGCACCCAGGACAAACACCACATTCGCCAAGAACAAATTGGAGGCGTGCTGATCGAAGATGATGTCGAAATTGGTGTGAATTCGGTGATTGACCGTGGCACGATCACCGCCATTCGGATTGGTGCTCGTACCAAAATTGGACCCGCCTGCGTTATCGCCCACAATTCGAGTGTTGGTTGTGATTCTTTGCTGATTGGCGCGGTGCAACTGGCGGGTAGCGTCACGGTTGGTGATCGGGTGGTGCTCTGGGGACAGGTTGGCAGCGTGGGTCACATTACCATTGGCAGTGATACGATGGTGACCGCCCAATCTGGTGTTTCCAAAGACATTCCGGCAGGTGGTGGCGTTTACCGTGGTGCTCCCGCCATACCGATTCGTGAGCATCTGCGTTTTGAAGCGAATCAACGTGACATTGGCAATTTAAAAGAAAAAATTCAAGCCCTGGCGGCAAAAATTTCAGAACTCGAGTCCAAACAATAAGCTTTAATTGTCGAAAGTAACACTTTACCTGAAGTCGATGGTGTTTTCCCAGCGAAAACGGCTTCTGACATGATACGATGCGCCGTGGCATTGCTTGGGTGGGAGGCTTCGTGAATACAACATTGCAAAAACTCGCACAGAATGCTGCGGTCAACAATGCTATCCGTCCCTGGAATGGTCGAGGCGTCTCTAATTGGATTCAAGGCATTGGCATACACTCGGGAGTCAACTCTCGAGTTCGTTTTTTGTCAGCCCCCAACGAACCGATTCGGATTCGCACCCAAAAAACCGAGATCATGCTGGTCGCCGAAAGCGTGATCGACACCACCCTTGCCACCAAACTCGGTTATCGCGGCGCGAGGGTTTCCACCGTCGAACACCTGCTGGCAGCACTTTATGTACTGGGGCATTGGCGCGGTTTTGTGATCGAGGTGGAAGGTCCAGAAATCCCAATTCTTGACGGCAGCGGACTGGGGTGGGCGCTCGCCCTGGCAGAATTGACCCCAGAACCAACCCCAACCCCTTTTAACCCTTACGACACCGCCGTCGAAATTCGGGGCGGTTACGTCGGACTGGAATCGTTCAAAGACGGTGAACCGATGCAGATCAGCGTCAGCGTCGGTTTTGCCCACCCCGCCATCGGTGAGCAATCCTGGACGGGCAAACAAGCCGATTGGTTCAACCTGCTCGATGCCAGAACTTTCGGCTTCGAGCGCGAAATTGAAAGGCTCTGGGCTTCGGGTCGCGGACTGGGCGCTCGAGAAGACAATGCCGTGGTTTACAACGAAACCGGACCCAGCGTCCCAACCAGGGGTGCGGATGAAGTCGTGCGTCACAAAGCTTTGGATTTACTCGGCGATTTGTACTTGGTTGGACGCC
>JAYTKL010000446.1:0-3803 GCA_043730305.1 Deinococcales bacterium
CTCGGGCACGCACCGAACTCGAGCAGTAAATTTTAATTCAAGCGCATTCCGTACAGAAAAGAAAACACGTGCTTCTCGAGTTTTTGAAAACCTAAATGCTCGTAAAAGGCGATCGCGTTCAAGTTTCTTTTGCTGACCCCAAGATGCACACCTTCAACCCCAAGTTCACGCAATCGGTCTAAGAACGCGGTCATGATCTTGCGTCCCAAACCGTGCCCCTGCGCCCTTGGTAGCAAGTCAATGTGCAAATGGGCAGGGTACAAGTGGGTATTTTCATCCACGTGATACCCCTTTTGAATCAACTCGAGCAACCAAGTTTCAGTCGGTAAACTCGAGGGGGTCAGCAGGTATTTTGATCGTAACGGCGGCAACCAAACCGTGTTCATGAAGGTTTCAAAAGTCTTGGAATCTCGAGTGCCGAGCACGTAACCACACGCCCCAATTTCGTCGGTCAGCACAAACGTCAAATCAGGCTCGAGGATTGCGTAAGGCGCGGCGAAAAAATCTCCGACCATGTTGGGGTCGGTGTACAAATGCGTGCCGTCTTGACCGTTGTCGCCTGTCAGCAAGCAAATGCGGTAAAGATCGGGAAGAAATTCTGGGCGGTACGGTTCTATTTTGAAGGTCATGAATCAATAGTAGCTCGAGTGTTCACTTTTGGTCTGGATACGCCACGGGCAAAAACCGTTCTGGGATTTCCCAGACGACCAATTTTAGATTCTCAGGCAGTGCTTTCAAAAACTCTCGCATCGGCGTGATCGGACCTTTGCCCTCGAGCGCCAAATTCAGCACATCTGTTTGCAACTCGAGCTTTAACGCGCCATCAAAATTGAATTTTGGGTTCGCGCTGTAACTTGTACCGACCAATGCAACCTCAATTATAGAATCGCCGAACAAACCCGTGCCAGCACTTTCAGTGCCTTCAACGATTGGCGTCTCGAGCGTGTCTGATGCGGGTTGAGAACCCCACTTGGTGTGCGGAATAAATTTCAGCAAGTCACCAAAATGCTGTACCGTCTTGCCCGATTTTTGTTTGAAAGTTTGAGTTTGAAACTCGAGCATCGGTTTCACCACCTCAGCCACCGCGTGTGCTACCACTCGAGCACCCTGCGGCGTCCAGTGCGTATCGGTTTTTAAAAACGTTGAATCCTTTGCTTTCATGGCGTTCAAAATGTTGGGCGCAATCACACCCTTGGCTTGCAGCCCAGCTAAGAATTTCTGGTAGACATCATCCCAGTATTTTGGTCGCACATACCGTCCCAGATGCTCTGGGTACACTCGAGCCTTGGCGGGAATCAGCACCACCACCAGTTTGATGCCCGCATTCTGGAGCGCGGTTTTGACTTGAGAAACATACTCGAGTTTGGCAGCAATTTCCAAGTCGAAATTCTTGGGGCGTTCAAACTCTTCACTGCTGTAAAACCAATCGTCACTGCCAACCAGCACACCCTTGCGCCCATTGCCGAAAACGGAAAACTCGAGCGAACCCCAAAAGTTAATTGCGGCTTGGCGAAGCGGGAAGGCTTTCTCGAGGTTTGTTTCTAGGGCTTTACTCTGAGCGCCATTCAGCACGGTTTTATCGCCATCATTGTCGTTCCAACCAGCACTAGCAACGGTCAAGACAAAACCAGCCGCAACAGTTGCCAGTAGGATCAAAGCGTTGAAGTGAAAAACTCGAGATTGCATCATGAACACCTCAAAATTGAAAGTACAAAAACGGCGAGAAACTCTGCGACAACATCCTCGAGAGGCTGATGATGAATAAAATCGGAATCAACCACAAGCCCCAAGTCACCCGAGGATTTTCTGCTCGAGAAGCCCACCAGGCGCCCGCATACGTTGCCACGAATGCCGCAATCAAAGCCGTGACCTCGAGTCCGGTGATTTGAAAAGAAAGCGAATCAGAAACACCAAGACCGTTCAAACCTGTCATACCAGCCAAAACTCGAGTTGCCGCCACCATGTTTTCACTGCGAAAAAACACCCAACCGATGACCACCAGAATCATTGTGCCCGGAATCGTCAACCACGAACTGAGCGGCGCTCGACGACCCTTCAAGGCTCTCTTCTTGATACCAAAATGCACCTGCGGGCGGTATCGCTCGAGCGCCAGAATACCGCCGTGCCACGCGCCCCAAATGACAAACGTCCAGTTTGCGCCATGCCATAGACCACCCAAAACCATTGTCGTGGTCAGGTTGAAGTAGGTTCGTGCCGTGCCGTAACGATTGCCGCCCAAAGGAATGTAGAGATATTCGCGCAACCAACTGGAGAGACTGATATGCCAACGCCGCCAGAATTCGGTGATTGAACGACTGGCGTAAGGATGCCAGAAATTCTCGGGAAATTCAAAACCCATCATGAGCGCCAACCCGATTGCCATATCCGAATAACCCGAGAAATCAAAGAAAATTTGCATCGTGTATGCCAGAGCACCCAACCAGGCATCGAAAAAAGTCGGATGTTCGAGTAAGAACACCGCATCGGCGAGTGGGGCAATGGTGTCTGCGAGTAAAACTTTTTTCGTGAAACCCAACATGAACCGCGTCGCGCCCCTCGAGAAACGATCCCAAGAATGAACTCGAGCGCGAAATTGTTCTGCCAGCAGGTGATAACGCAAAACTGGACCCGCAATCAAATGGGGGTACAACGCGATAAACGCCGCGAAATCAATTATATTCTGCGTTGGGCGAGCTTCACGGCGGTAAATGTCCACGAGGTACGAAATGGCGTGAAAAATAAAGAACGATAAGCCAATCGGTAAAATGACGGGCGTCCAAGAAACCGCGTGAACACCGAGTTTCTCGAGCAATGAATTGAAAGATGCGACGCCGAAATTGGCATACTTAAAATACGCCAGCGCCAACAAATTCAGAACCACTGCAAAACTCAAAATTCTAAATTTAACTCGAGCATCCTGGGTTTTTTCGATTTGCAGCGCAAAACCGTAAGCCACCACGGTAATCGCTGCCAGCAAAACCAGAAAATCGATGCGCCACCAAGCATAAAATGCGTAACTGCCAAGAAGAATCAAGAATGATCGAAACTTGAACGGGATCAGGTAATACAAGCCCAGAAAAACGGGCAAGAAAATAAACAAGAAAATGCCGCTCGAGAAAACCATGCCCGTTTACTCCGTAATTTGCTCGAGGCTGCTGAAATTGCAAACCCGCACGTCCAAACCGCCTTGAGTCACATGACTGGTATCAAACTCGAGATCGCCCAAGCCGTTGCGAAAACAGCGCCATAAAACATCGGACGGGCAGAGGCAAAATCCGATCAACGCACCACCAGAAGCTCGAGACTCGAGCGCCCATTCCCAAACTTTTACGCCCAAATCGCTGAACACTTTTTCAACATCGGCTTCTTGGCTTAAGCGCAAACCATACGGCGGATGAAGCGGCATGAGCGTGATTGCCCCAGGTTTGATGATTTCGCTGTTTGAAACTTGAAAAATATCTTTTAAAAGTGCTGAGATTTTGGGCAATTCCAAACCGAAATCCTCGAGTATTTCAGTCACGTTTTCAAGATTTTGCTCGAGTTCATGAAATTGCTTGCGGTTGTTTTCAATGAAGGTGAGTTCTGGGAGTTTGGCTTCGGTGGCGGCACGGTTGATGCGTTTTTCCCACCAGGTTTGGGCGGCATCGGTTGGGTGTGCCAGATACTTCCAGGCTCGAGGAATCTGGGTTTCTATATCGGCTCGAGAGGAATTCCAAATACTCGGCGGTAAACCAAACAGTGAATGCCAAGCTTCAACGCCCAACGTACCACTGCCCGCGAACGGCACGACCACTTGTGTTGCT
>JAYTKL010000447.1:0-15705 GCA_043730305.1 Deinococcales bacterium
CCCAGCCTCGAGTACGATGTGCTGCCAGAATTTGTCAAACTCGCCAACGATACTTACGTGCAAGATGGCGGACGTTACAGCATTGCCGCCGCCTGGCGAACCGACGACTGGAACATCCTGACCAACCACATCGGACGCTTTGGCGTCTATGCCCCAAATGGCGACACCATCCAAGGCGAGATTCAATTCGGTTACAACGGCTTCGAGCGTCTGTTCATTCGTGCGGGGGCAGCTTACAAACTCAACTCGAGCGCCTTCACCGCACAAATTGGCGCTGGATTCACGTACTTTGTGACCGACACCTTGGGCGTTGGCGCGAACGCCGCGTACCAATTTCAACCCGCCACCAGCAGCGCCAAGCTTTCGTTTGGAGTCGAAGCCAGTTACCGAATTCTGAACGGTTTTGTGGTCACGGCAGGATTCAACTTTACGGGCTTCCAAGGCATCTCGAGCTTCACCACCGCGCCAGGGTTTTACTTAAGGTTTGATTTTAAGTTTGACGAAAGATTGTTTGTCGGGAAGTAAGTTTTAGGAATCTCGAGGAGCGCATGAAGGTTGTGCGCTCCTCGAGTCTCACCGCAATTTAGCCAATGCCTTGCGAATCAAATTCTCGGCGCTCGAGTCTGGTTCTGCCTCGAGCAAATTCGAGACTGCCCCGCGAACTTGCGCTTCACGGTAGCCCAGTGCTACCAGTGCTTCCACCGCGTCACGGTACGCGCCAGCGTCCGAAATGGCGGGGGTTTTCTGACCCTTTTGAGTAACACTGAGATGCGCTGGAACTCGGTTTTTCAACTCGAGCACAATGCGTTCCGCCGTTTTCTTGCCCACGCCCGAAATGCTCGAGAGCAACTTGTCATCTTCGTTTAAAATTCCGCCAACCAGCACGCTCGAGGAGTACGTGCTGAGGGCGGCAAGGGCCAGTTTTGGTCCAACGCCCGAAACCAGCAAGAGCAATTTGAAAACCTCGAGCGAGTCCGCGTCGGCAAAACCAAATAACGACAGCGCATCTTCGCGCACCAAAAGGTAAGTCTCGAGCCGAATGGGTTTACCAACCGTGCAACGCTCCAAGGTGCTTCGCGGGCAGAACACCTCGAGTCCCACGCCGCCCACGCTTATTACGGCACTGGTTTCTCGAGTTGTTGACACCAGACCCTCGAGGAAGGCAATCATGCTCCTTCCCTCTCATCCCCGACCCTTCTCTCCCAGGAGAGAAGGGAGTTTTGGCGATAACTCGAGAAACTGGAATATCGTGTTTTTAACCCTCTCCCGCTTGGCGACCATGCCCGAAGCGATCCATGCCCGACAGGTGCATCTTTGGGGTCAAAAAGGTGCATTTTATGGTCAAGAACGGGAGAGGGTGGCGAGTTTGCTTGCCTCAGGTGTTTGTAAATGCTGATAAAGAAATAATCCATATTGTTCCTTTGGGGTTCTCCCTTCTCTCGATGTTGAGAGAAGGGTCGGGGATGAGAGAAGAATAATGGTGATTAGAATGGTTTAGCGTGAAAAGTGTCAATCAAAAGTCGGTTCAAAAATCAGGTCGTAACTGATTTCATCCAGCGTGTTGCAGCCCGTGACCCGCATGGCGCGAGACAGTTCCTCGAGCATCTGGTGCGGGTTTAACGCGCCTGGCAGTACCACGGCATCCACGCCGAGCGCGAGGTATCGCAGCACGTCTGCGCCGTTGCGAACCGCGCCTTTGGCAAACAGCAGGATGTCACCAACGGCGTCGCGTAAGTCTGGAATAAGGGCAACCAGACTGGGACCGCCAAGCCAGGCGCTCAAGCTCGAGCTGGCAATGATGGCGTCTGCGCCGGCTTCGGCGGAGCGTTCGGCGTCTCGAGGGTCGAGCAGTCCAGCAACCACAAACGGCAGTCCGCAAGCACCTTTGAGTTCTGAGAGTTCACCGGCGCTGCGTGGGCATGTTTCGAGGTCGGCGGCGAGGGCGCTGAAGTCCACGCCGGCGGCAATGGCGCCCAAGTCTCGAGCTTCGCGCATCATGGGCACAAGCAGTTTCATTTTGACGGGCGGCGCGAGCCAGATTGATCCCAGGGCGTCCTCGCGGCGGCTGGTGATGCGTCCAGACCAGTTGGCGGGGACTTCCGCCCATAAGGGTCCTGGCAGCTCGAGGTCGAGTCCTGTCCAACTTGGGTTGACCTCGTCGGAGTCGTGAATCACGCGTGGCAGCAACTCGAGGTTGTCGAGTGCGATGATGTCTTTGGCGTACATGGCTTAAGACTAGCACTATGCTTCGTCGGCGTTGGCGCGAAAACTCGAGCTGTAATTGTGTTCGAGGTGCGCCGAGTCGTTGTAGGCCAGCATCGTGCCGCGCAGGGTTGTGTCTTGGTTGCTTAACATTCTGAAGCGGGTGATGCTGGTGTTTTCCAGTCCGCCAAAATTGAGTTTTTGGTCAGTGTCGCCCAGCAGTACGCTGGTGGCGGCGCGGATGCCGCCGCCGTGCGAGAAGACGATCACGCGTCCGTCTGGGTGACGGCGAATCAATTCTTGCAATCCGAGTTTAATACGTTCCATCAGTTCAGCCCTAGATTCGGCGTCGGGGTAACGCTCTGTGACCAGCACGGGTCGGGTTGCGCCCCGAGCCTCGAGCATGGCGGCAACCTCGTTGGTGCTCAAGCCCTGCAACGCGCCGAGCATCTGTTCGCGCCAACGGGCATCTGCTAAAACTTGCGTGCGCCCGCCGAGGTTGCTGTTGACAATCCTCGCGGTCTCGAGGGCGCGTGACAGGTCAGAGCTGTAAATGGCGTCAAAGCTTGTGCCGCGCAAACGGTGCGCCAGCATGGTGGCTTGGTCGCGCCCTAAACTCGAGAGTGGCACGTCGAGGTGTCCTTGGGCGCGGCGCTCCGAATTCCAGGTGGTTTCGCCGTGGCGCACCAGCCAGAGTTTGAGGGTTGGTTCAACCATGAATCGTCCTGTTTGGCACAGTCTTATTTTTTGGCATGACTGCCGCTCGAGCTTGGGTCGCTCGAGTGGTTTGGTGTGATGTTGCAAGGCATGGCATCAACTCATCATGCTCTATAAATGGTTTTGCCTGCGTGAAAATCCGTCATGTGCGTTTTTTTGAAGTCGCTGGCAGTATTCTGATAGCTGGCGCTTCAATTGGGTTTAAATAGTTGTTGATCCAGTTGAATTGGCTGAGGAGCGACTTGCATGACGCAAAAACACAATCATTCACAACGTTTAAAACTGGACATGACCGCCGGACGCGAAGCCAGTCTCGAGCGCACCGAAGGTTCGCAATTCACCAAGCCTGGTACAAATGGTGTGGAATTTGCCACGCCCAGGGCGAAATTGATCGAGGAGGCAGACCGTGCCATTCGCACGGATTTGCTGCGTTTCCCGAAAGCGCTTGCCGCTTACGATGCGTTGTCGCACGATGCCGAGGCACTGGCAAATTGGGACATGGCAAATTACATCACGGTGCGCAAACTTGGTTACAATGATCACGGACGGGTGCATTCGTGGGTGACGGGCGCGGCAAGTTTGGCGATTCTCGAGTTGCTCTTGGAGACGGGCGTGCGCGGTGATGTGCTCGAGTCTGGCACGGGTGACATTGACGACACCTATTTGGTGGTGCTGATTGGAACGATGTTGCACGATATTGGCAATCAGGTGCATCGCAATGCCCACGAATCGTTCGGGGTGGTGCTTGCCATGCCGATCCTCGAGCGGCTGCTGACCCCCATTTATGCCGATGTGGCGCTGCGCACCAAAATTCGTGGTTTTATTTTGCATTCGATCAACTGCCACGACCTCAACCCAGCGCCCTTGACGCTCGAGGGTGGCATCACGGCAGTTGCTGACGGTACGGACATCACCAAAGGTCGCGGTCGCAAGGCGTTTGCGCTGGGCAAGGTGGACATTCACAGCGTCGGCGCTCTGGCGGTCGATCAGGTGGTGATCTCGAGGGGTACGGACAAACCGATTGAGATTAATGTGAGCATGAACAACAGCGCCGGTATTTTTCAGGTCGAGGAGACGCTGGCGAAAAAAGTCATCAATTCGCCAATCGCCAAGTACGTGAATTTGACCGCCACAACCGAAAATGGTTCGGAGCAAGACCACCGAATCGTGCATCAGGTCAGGCTCGAGGGCAAGGGTTTTGTCAAGCTCGAGGGTTAGTTGCTCAATAGCAGCTTCATAACTTTTGTCATTTGGTGCTCGGGTTAGAGTGGTGTGATGAACAATTGTTACTGGTTTCTCGAGGTTTCACATGGCTGATTTTAATTCTGCTGCACTGCTTCAAATCATTGGGTCTGATCTGGTACTTTCTGGTGACAATGCCGTGGTCATTGGGCTTGCGGTACAGCATCTTCGCCAACCTTTACGCCGCCGTGCGGTGCTGTTGGGTACGGTTGGCGCAATCGTTTTACGCGTAGTGTTTACGGTGTTTGCCACGTTTTTGCTAAAAGTCCCATTGCTTTCGGCACTTGGTGGAATCACCCTATTCTGGATCGGTTATAAATTGTTGGCAGACATTCCAGAGCAACATGACAATGCTGATGAAGTTCAAGGCGGTTTTTTCAATGCCATTCGGACTATCGTGATTGCCGATGCGGTCATGAGCCTCGACAACGCGCTGGCGGTTGCCGGGGCAGCCAAAGGCGATTTGGTCTTGCTTTTAATCGGTCTGGGACTCTCGATTCCGCTTCTGATGATTGGCTCTAATTTTGTCTCGAGCCTCTTCAACCGTTTGCCGTGGTTGACCTTGGTCGGGGCGGCGCTGATTGCCTGGGTCGGTGCGGACCTGATTCACGCCGATCACTTGTTGCAGCAATGGCTGCCGTTCCTCGAGTCAAGTTTGACCTTGTGGGTCATGCGGATAGTGGCAGTCGCGGCTGTGATTGGTTTGGGCTTAAGGGCGCAACGTGCCGCCCGTCTGCACGAATTGATGGAAGACGCGGCGCGAGGGCAAACGCAACAGGGCTAATTTGACGGTTCAATGCTCATCATTGGAAAGTTGAGGATAAATCCTGTGGCTGCCCAAGGTTTACCGTCGGTGGCGGTGATTGCGTTTACTCCTGAATTTTCACCGTGAGCACGACCATCAAAAATTGGCAGTGTGATGGTTTTAAAATCTGAACTCTCCAACGCCGAAGCGATGAACAATTGGTGTTTCAACGTCTGCGCTCTGGTTTGAATCAGTCCGCCAAGGCTTAACAGTGAAATGGCGACGATGACACTCGAGGTTAGAACTCTTTTTTTTGGGGTCATTTGAATAAGGTACAGGAAAAAACGGCTTTGATATGCTTCCTGGACTCAATTTTATGCCTATTTGAAGTTTGGGTTGAAGCGTTTCCTCGAGTGAAACCTTTAAGGGGACACGTCAAGCCGTTCGCTTCAGGGTGTAGAATCCCGAGTGATGTGTTTTGCTTGAGGCAGCAAAGGTTGCTCGAGCCGTAAAGGAGTCTGGTTGTGACCCAACCCGTTTTGGAAGGTTTAAGAGGCGTTGTTTTTACCGAATCCAAACTCGCTTTTATTGATGGCGAGAAAGGCATCCTCAAGTATGTTGGCATTCCGATTCAAGAACTTGCCGAAAACAGTACATTCGAGGAAACCTCGTTTCTGCTGTTAAACGCAAGACTGCCCAATAAATCCGAACTCGAGGAATTTGATGCGGCACTGCGCTCGCGCCGAGTTGCACCTGCGGGCTTGATTGACCTGATGCGAATGTTCCCCAAAGACTTGCACCCGATGCACGCGCTGCGGACTGCCGTCTCGAGCCTTGCCATGTTTGACAAGGACGCCGACAACACCACAGAGGCAGGCAAACTCGAGAAAACGTACAACCTGATCGCCCAGATGAGCACGATCATTGCCGCGCTTCACCGCTTGCAACAAAACCTCGAACCTGTCGCGCCGCGCAGCGATTTAACCCATGCGGCAAATTTCTTGTACATGATTCACGGTGAAGTCCCAAGTCCAGAACAGGCGCGGTTGTTCGACATTGCCCTGGTCTTGCACGCCGATCACGGCATGAACGCCAGCACCTTCACGGGCATTGCCACCGCCAGCACCCTCTCGGACATGTACTCGAGCATCACCAGCGCGATTGGCAGCCTGAAAGGACCACTGCATGGCGGTGCGAACGAGGCGGTCATGGACATGCTTGAAGACATCGGCGAGGTTGACAAAGCCGAAGCTTTTATCAGCGCCAAGCTCGAGCGCAAGGAAAAAGTCATGGGCGTAGGTCATGCGGTCTACAAGTTCTTTGATCCTCGCTCGAGGGTCTTAAAAGAGTACGCGGCGGTTGTGGCTGCCAAGCACGGCGAGAGTAAGCAATACCAAATTCTTTCTAAAGTCGAAGAGGTTGTTGTGGCGCGACTTTCTGCCAAGGGCATTTACCCGAATGTGGACTTTTATTCTGGTGTGGTTTACAGCGATCTTGGCATTCCCAAAGCCTTTTTTACGCCTGTCTTCGCCCTGGCGCGTATTTCGGGTTGGATGGCAAGCATCATCGAATACACCCGCAAGAACAGCATTTTGCGTCCCACGGTCAATTACATTGGACCCGACGAGGCGCACTGGATTCCGCTCGAAGAACGTTGAATCTTCATTTCTCAGCAGGGGCGAAAACCAAATTTGGTTTTCGTCTTTTTGTTGCCTTTTGCGCAGTTAAGTTAAACTCGAGCATGAAGGTTTTGAAGATCAAAGATGTGGCGGCGGCGGCTGGGGTCAGCTCTGGCACGGCTTCCAAAGTTTTGACGGGCAACGGCGTGGCGTATCAGGTTTCTGCCAGCACCATCGAGCGTGTGCAGCGTGTGGCAAAAGAATTGGGTTATGTACCAAACATTGCTGCCCGCAATTTAAGGCTGCAACGCACTGGGCAAATCGGTGTGGTGCTCGAGGAGGTCATGGCGAATGAGGGTTCGGTTGACCTCGAGTTGGGTGATTTTAGGTTGTCGGCTTTTGCTTCGGTGCGGCGCACCTTTGATGGCGCGATCATGGCGGGGCTTTCGGACGCGGCGCGTCAGCATCAACTCGAGGCGTTTGTGGTCTACCCAAAATTGAATGCTGCGGCGCATCTCGAGCCGAACCGGTTTCTGGATGGTCGGATTGATGGTTTGCTGATCGGGCGCAATCCATTAAAAGCCAACGATTTGATTTATCGGATTGATCCCGCACGTTTGCCACTTGTGGCGCTGTGGACTCAAGTTGTCCCAGACGGCGTGGGATTTGCCGATGCCGATCAGTTTGGCGGCGGGGTCATGGCGGTGCAGCATCTGCTCGAGTTGGGGCACAAAAACATTGCGTTTTTTGGTTCTGGAATTCATTCTGGGGTCGAACATTTTGTCTCGCGGCAGCAGGGTTATCTGGCGGGTTTGAAAGCCGCAGGAATTGACCCAAAACCAGAATGGCACGTCTCGAGCACGAGTCAATTGCTCGAGTTGTTGCGCGGTCATGACCCTGTAACCGCCGTGTTTGCCGAAACCGACACCGAAGCCGCCGCCGTGGCTCGAGATGTTCAACGGGCAGGTTTGCGGATTCCTGAAGACCTGTCCTTGATTGGCTTTGACGATGTGTTTGGGGCAGATTTTATTGCGGGTGGCTTGACCACGATTTACCATCCTGCCCAGGAAATGGCGGCGGAGGGCGTAAAAAACCTGCTGGCATTGCTGGCTGGCTCGAGTTTTGAAACGTGCCGTTCGATTGTGCCAACGAGGGTGGTGAAGCGTCACACCACCGCGCCAGTCGCTCGTTGAATCCAAAACCTCGAGATTCGGGCAGTCTTTCCAAGTGTAAAATCTGGTGATGCCAAACCAAACGCCGTCGTTGTTTGTCACCACCGGAACTTATCCCACTCGAGTTGGAAATTCTGTGCGACTGCTGATTGATGGCGAACCTGCTTTCAGGCGCGTTTGTGAGGCTATCGGAACGGCGAGACACAGTGTTTTCGTGACCGTCACGTTCATGTGGTCAACTTTTCAAATGCCCGACGGGCGCGGCACAACGCTCGAGGTGCTGAGCCGTGCTGCAAGGCGCGGTCTTGATGTGCGTCTGATGTTCTGGCGACCCGATGATGAGACGGCTACGCTTCGACGCAATGCCTTCTGGGGTGCGCCCGAGCACTTCGAGTTGCTCGAGCGGCTTCAACCTCGAGTGAACATTCGTTGGGATCGCGCCGAGCCTGGGTTTTGTCAGCATCAAAAAACTTGGCTGATTGACGCCGGCGAGGCTGGGCAGACCGCTTTCCTTGGCGGGATCAACCTCAACCCAAACTCGATGGTCGCACCTGGGCATTTTGGCGAGGGACAAAACCACGATGTCTATATTGAACTGATTGGACCCGCAGTCGCAGACGTTCATCACAACTTTGTCCAGCGTTGGAATGAAGCCAGCGAACGTCAACTTGAAGATGGTCGCTGGGGCGCACGAGCCGACCATGATCTCGAGTTTCCAAATCAACTTCCGCTCGAGAATGGAAATGTAACCGTCCAGATTCAACGCACGATCCATGCTGGTCGTTACAAAAACGGGCACGCGCCAGTCAACACTCAGCCTTTTGACATTGCCTTGGGCGAACAGACCAATTTCAATCAGTATTGTGCCTTCATTCGTGCGGCGCAGCACAGCATTTACATCGAAAATCAGTACCTCGAGACGCTCGAAATTGTACTGGCTTTGCTTGAGGCATTAAGGCGCGGTGTAGAGGTGGTGCTCTTGATGCCAGCCGTTCCAGACCTACTACCAACTGACCTATCGCCCGAACATCAAGCATTCCTCGAGTTACGCGCTTCTTTGGGTGCGTATAAAAATTTTGCTTTGGCTGGCATCGCGGGACTCGGTGAAGATGGTCGCCGTAAACCCGTCTGGATTCACTCCAAATTGATGCTGGTGGACGATACTTGGGCAACCATTGGTTCGGTGAACCTTCACCGCTATTCGATGTTCGGCAACGCCGAGCTGAACGCTGTCATTTTCTCGAGCGAGCTGGTTCGAGGGTTTCGTGTTGAATTGCTTAAAGAACATTTGGCGCTGGACACTTCGGAACTCAATGACGTGATGGCATTGCGTCAATTCAAGCAGATCGCTGCCGCCAATCGGGATCGCTTGTTGCGCGGCGATCCTGATTGGCAGGGTCTTGCGGTGGCACTCGATGTTGCAACTTATGGCAAAACGCTGCCGAATGGCTGGTAAAGCGCTCACCGCTCGAGCACCTGAAAGTTGTCAGTTTTTTGTGCCAGAGACTGTGCTTCTATGGGTCTACACTTTTAAACCAAAAAATGTTATACTCAGTCCAATAAAATTACAGACCCAAATCCGAGGAGGCAAGCATGATCGCAGAACGTTCAGAACCCGTCACCAGCAAAAAAGGTGGCATGTTTTTAATCGAACAAACGCCAGCCGAACAAACCCACACGCCCGAAGATTTCTCGAGCGATGTGAAAGACATTTACAAAGCTGTGGACGAATTTGTCAAAGCTCGGGTCATGCCCAACATGGAAACCCTTGAGGCGCATGACAATGTACTTCTCAAACAAATTTTGCACGAATGCGGCGACCAAGGTTTTTTCCAGGTTGAAGTGCCAGAAGCTTACGGCGGTCTGGACATGAGCAAAACCACCGCCACCTACGTCGGCGAGGCATTGGCACAGGCAGGCGGTTTTGCCGTGGCGTTCGGTGCTCATGCCAGTATTGGTATGTTGCCACTGGTTTATTTTGGAACGGACGCATTAAAAGCCAAGTATCTCGAGCAAATGGCAGCCGGGAAATTGATTGGCGCGTACTGCCTGTCCGAACCCAGTTCGGGATCGGACGCTCAAGCTGCAAAAACCCGTGCCGTACCAAGTGCGGACGGCTCGAGTTACACGATTAGCGGCACAAAAATGTGGATTTCCAACGGTGGTATTGCCGATATTTACACGGTGTTCTGCCAAGTTATTACCCCGCAAGGTCCAAAATTTAGTGCATTCATAATCGAGCGCAACTTTCCAGGTGTGTCCACAGGAAAAGAAGAACACAAGCTTGGAATTAAACTTTCCAGCACCACACAATTGATTCTCGAGGATGTGGTCGTGCCAGCCGAAAACCTTTTGGGCGAGGTTGGTTGGGGCGCAAAAATTGCGTTTAACATTCTGAACATTGGGCGTTACAAACTCGGTTCGGGCGGTGTGGGCGGCAGCAAAGCGGTCTTGAACGCCAGCACCAAATACGCCAAAGAACGCACCAGTTTCGGGCAGCCCATAGCCAACTTTGGCGCAATTCAAGAAAAACTTGCCGAAATGTGTTTGGAAATTTACGCCGCCGAAAGCGTCACCTACCGCGTCACGGGTTTGATCGACGAGATTGCCGACCAAGCCAAAAACAGCAGCGAGAAACTCAAAGCCATCGAAACCTACCGCGTCGAAGCCAGCATCGTCAAAGTCTACGGCACTGAGGTTCTGGCGTACTGCACCGACCAAGCCGTGCAGGTCTTCGGCGGTTACGGCTTCAGCGAAGAATACCCAGTTGCCAGGGCGTACCGCGACGCCCGAATCAACCGCATTTTTGAAGGCACGAACGAGATCAACCGCATGATTATTCCAGGCGAACTCTTGAAAATGGGCATGAAGGGCGAAATCCCACTCATGCAAGCCGCCCAAAAATTGCAAGCCGAAATGCTCGAGCCGAGCTTTAATGACGACACCGACGACGCGCCCCTTGCGGCTGAAACTCGAGTGGTCGAGGGACTGAAAAAAGCGGCTCTGCAAGTTGCGGGTTTGGCGGCGCTGAAATTTAGCAATAAACTCAACGAGCAACAAGAAATTCTGGCTCGAATTGCCGACATCATCATCTCGAGCTTTGCGGGCGAAAGTGCGTTGTTGCGTACCCAAAAAATCATGGCATCGGGCAAAAATGCCGATGTGCAAATTGCCATGACTCAAGTCTTGGTACACGACCTTGCGGAAAAATGCGCCGTTTGGGGACGTGAAGCCCTCTCGAGCTTTACCGAGGGTGACGATTTGAGACTGAATTTGGCAGCCATGAAACGCTTGACCAAACACGATAGCGTCAATGTGGTGGCGTTGCGTCGTCAAATTGCGGCGGCGGTCATCGAAGCCGACGGCTACCTGAATTAAAACTCAAGCAATTCCATAGCTCGAGCGAGTTAACTTGCTTGAGCTTTTCATGTTGATAATTCCTTGCCAAGCGCCAGGTAATCCGCCCAAGCACAAGCTGCTCTAGGGTCGCGCACGTCACGAACGATCAAACCGTTCGCCACTGCTTTCTCGAAGGCGGCATAACGCCGAATGCTGGCCGCAAAATGCGGTAGCTTTAACAATTTTAGTTTTGCCAGTGCCAAACTCGCATCTTTGGACGGCGGCGGCGGCGCGAGTGTCACCAGCACCCGAAACGGTAAATCCTCGAGATCATCCGCCAGAGGCTCGAGGGTCGCCAAAGACAATGTGTTTGGGGCGGTTGGAATAATCAGCAAATCGGCTTTCTGACTGAATTCGTCCAATGTTTTGGCTTTGGGTTGCGCCCGCGTGTCCACGACCACAAAATCAAACTTTTTTGGTTTGGCATCTTCGGGTAAATTTACATCAAAACCCAATCCAGTCCCTCGAGCCGCCCAGGTTAACGCCCCGCCAGCAGGGTCGGCGTCAATCAGTAAGGTTTTGCCTTTGGTTGATAAAAAGGCTGCCAAATGAATGGCGGTGGTGGTTTTTCCAACGCCACCTTTCAGCGATGTGATGACAAAACGAATGGGCAAGAAAAGCTCCTTTGATGGTTTGATTCTAACGGGTTTGAATTTGAATGGCGTCCTCAAAAACTCTTGCTTGAACTGAATCCAGTCAACTCAGTTTGGTCATGATTTCACGTATCACAGCCCAATCCACCCGTCTTAACGTGCCAACGCGCAACATCAACTCGAGCCGCATTTTGAGCATCAATTCAACGTCAATCTCTGATTTCCAACGGGTCAGCGCCAAGTCTAGGGCGGGCTGCTCGAGCCGCGAGCATTCAAACTCGAGACTGCTCCAACCCGCGCCAGTCCAGTCGATCAAACCCGCGTAGCAACCCTCAAACTCGAGCACGTTGTCCTGCCAGGCGTCGCCGTGAATAAACGAATGTCGCGTGATTGGGTGTTTGGCAATCAGGATTGACTCGAGTTTTTTGCGCTCCAAGCCAGACCAGATTGCCATGTTTTGGGTGCGTTCAATCCAGACCTCGTGCGAAATCCATTCTTCAGGTAGATTCTCGGGCGCAACCTCGAGCGGGTTTGCGTGAAGTTTCTCGAGGTCATTAAGCAGTGATTCCCAAAGCGTCACGGGGCTGGTGTTGCGGTTGCTGCGAACTCCCGGCAGGCGCTTCCAGATCGAATAATCTTGTCCAAATGCCACACAGGCGGCGGTTGTCACCCCAAGTTTCAGCGCTGCTTTGGCAAGTCGCGCCTCCCGCGCATGGTCGGCAAAAACAGTGTTTTTTGAAATTCGCAGCACGTAATCTTCGCTCATGAAGACATGATTGTCGTAACCCGCGCCGGCTGGTTCAAAAGTCTTGAATTTCAGCTTGTGGCGCTCAAAAATGTCCTCTGGTGTCAAAGCGTTGGTTGCGATGTCACACCTTCCACCCAGCGTTCGCCCGACTCGGCGACCTCGAGTTTCCAGATAGGCAGTCTGGACTTTGCCTCGTCCACCAACCACGGTACGGCGTCCAGACAGGCACGGCGGTGCGCACTGCCGACGCCAACAAAAATACTGATTTCACCAGGCAGCACAATGCCCATGCGGTGTGCCAGCACCACCGCGCCCAACTCCCATTTTGCCCTGGCTTCCAGCGCCAAATCGCGCATCACGTTTTGGCACAACGCAGGGTAAGCCTCGTACTCGAGCCTTAAAATATCCAGGTTTTTGTTGGGCGTGCGGGTGCTGCCCGTGAACACGGCTTGCCCGCCCCAACCCGGTCGAATCAATCTGGCGTGAAGGTCAATTATTGGCAGCGCTTCAGTGCTGACCAGAAAAAAATCTGTTTCGGGTTCGCCACCAGCCACAGGCGGAATAAAAGCCAGGGTGTCACCAGGGTTCAAGACCACATCCGGCATGGCGTACTCATCATTGACCGCAACCATCGAACCCGCCAGCTCGAGGTTGAATTTGAGTTCAACAAGACGCGCCGCCTCGCGCACGGTTGCCGCGTTTGCCAGTTCAAAACTGGTTTCAGATATTCCAGCCGTGCGTTTGTGGCTGGCAAAGAAAAGCAATTTCACGTTCATGCGCTCAGTTTAACCGCTTGTGCCTGGGAAGCATGAATTTGTGTCATGTGCAAATTGGCTTGACATTCCGACAAAGCGGTTTTCGACCAACCATAAAACCACTTCTCGGTAGACTAAAGAAGTGTTGTCCAGCCTTAAACCCGACTATTCACGAGTACCCATTTTAGCCGGACGGGTTCGAGGAGCGTACCTTCCAGGCTTCCTCGAGTTCATGAGCGCCACTGCGTACACGGGCACGCTCGAGGTCGAAGGACCAAACGAAGTGAGGGCGCTGGTGGTTGTTAATTCTGGACATGTCAAATTTGCCGAAACCGAAGACGGCAGTATCAGCCTCGGCACTGAGGCACTGCAGGCAATGCTGCGCTGGCGTTACGCTTTTTGCAATGTTTTCGACGGTTATCTCGAGGTTGATCCCAACATCAACGGTTCAATCATCGGTGTTTTGATCGAGGCGGCACGGCTCGAGGATGAAGCCAGCCGCGAACGCAGCTTGCCACAAAGTGCCAGAATTCGGGTGCGCAACAACGTCGCGGCTTATGAATCGCTCGGCGCTCCGGAAATGATGCTGCTGTCCAAAGCCCGTACCGGAATTACCGTCGGTGACTTGCGAAAAGCCTTGCCAGGAATGCCCGTTGACAGCGCCATACTCGAGCTTCACAGCCAAGGGATTCTCGAGGTTGAAGGTGTCAAAGCGCCCATGTCCTTGAATGCCACCGCCGAGTTTCGGGCGTTGCTGGTGATGGTCGTGCCGCACCACGTGCCAAAGCGTCCGATGGGTCGCAATGCCCCAAGGTCTTTAAGTCAAATCACGACCTTGCACAAAACCGTGTTTGATCTGGTCAACGGTGAACGCAGCGCCGAAAACATCCGTAACGAATTGCGGCTCTCACCAGGTACAATGCGTGATATCTTGCAATCTCTGCGGAGTGCTTTATGGATCGAATACTAAAAATCTTGTTTTGTGTTCTGTTATTCGGTATTGCTCGAGCCGAGCTTAACGGTGCAGCGCTCGAGGCGTACCTGCAAGCCCAGCGTTTGTATTCCGAAGCCATCTCGAGCAGCGCAGGTTCGATGTCAAACTTGAAACTCGAGGTTTGGCTGAAAGTCATAGACGCGGCTTCAAGCGCCGTGACGCTCGCGCCCAAAGAACCCGAACCCTTGTTGTTACGGGCGCAAGTGTTCACCCGAATTCAACTCTGGATTAAAGCTGACACCGCCTGGAAAGCCTATTTTGCCCTGACCGAAGGCTCAGTCGCCTCCAGAGCATTGATGGCAACCGTTCAATTTGAACTGGCGCTGAAAGCTCGAGAAGCCAAAAAACTGAATGAGGCTATTGGATTTCTCGAACAAGCCGTGTTTTACAACCCGCAAAAACAAAAAGCCTGGTCGCTGCTCGGACGCTCGAGGTACGAGGCGGGCAGGTTCGCCCTTGCCAGTGAAGCCTGCCTGCGGGCGCTCGAGTTAAACCCGAACGACCAAACGGCAATCTATTACCTCAAACTTGCCCGAGCCAAATTATAAAACAAATCCTCGAGCTTAAAGCTCGAGGGTTTGTTTGTGAGCAGCAGGTTTTCGGGAGGTTAAGTCAACAAAGGACGCTCACAGAATCCGGTATTGCTAGGAGTATTGTGCGCCAAAAAAATCGGTTTGGGTGTGACAAATGCACACTGAAACCAAACCAACAATCAAGCTCGAGAAACCTTAGAGATGGGTTACAATTTGCAACCATGACCATACGCAAAAAAGTCACAGCGCACACCGACGGATCATGTTCCCCTAACCCAGGACCAGGCGGTTGGGGAGCGATTCTTGAATTTAACGGTAAAATCCTCAAAATTAGTGGCAGTGAGCCTGAAAGTACCAACAACCGCATGGAAATCATGGCAGCCATTGGGGCACTCGAGGCACTCAAAGAACCCTGCGATGTTTTTGTTGTAACAGACAGCAAATATGTGGTTGATGCCTTTAATAAACACTGGCTAGACGGTTGGAAGAAAAACGGTTGGAAAACCTCGAATAAACAACCTGTCAAAAACCGTGAACTTTGGGAGCGGCTATTTGAGCTTTCAAAACCCCATAATGTCAAATGGTCATGGATAAAAGGTCACGTTGGACACGCCCTGAATGAATGTGCCGATCAACTTGCCAATCAAGCACGTGAAGAATTGGAAAGCAAAAACAGTAAAGCTTCGAGCATTTGATTTCTTTTCATCATCTCAAGAAATCATAGTCCTGTAGAGGCGCATTGCCATGCGCCTCTACGCGTATTGTCCATTTCTTTGTTATGCTCTGCGAATGCTTTTTGACGGTTACGAATTGCGGGACATCACCAACCCAAACGAACTCGAGTTGCTCGAGGAAGTCCAGAAAGCTGCCTGGGGTTACGATGACCGCGAGGTGACACCAGGATCATTGATGGTCGCCAGCGTGCATTCTGGCGGCATTGTGGTCGCTGCCTTCCCCCAAGGCTCGAGTCTGCCCGTCGGTTTCGC
>JAYTKL010000448.1:0-2349 GCA_043730305.1 Deinococcales bacterium
CAAGAATTCTCGAGATTGGGTTTTAGGTATGATCAACAATACACTGCTCGAGCTTCAATTATTGACTTGCGTTCTGTTCATTGTCTCGCAATCGCCGCGTCAGTTTTCTGACAAAGTGAGGTTATGAATGACAACCAAGGCGAAGTTCGTTTGGATCTCAGTGCCGAAACCGCGCAAGGGAAATTTAGTAATTTTGCCTTGATCTCGCACACCGCCAACGAATTTGTCTTTGACTTTGCGTTTAGCCTGCCAGGGCAACCCTCGCAGGTCGTCTCGAGGGTCATCACCAGCCCACGCCATGCGAAAGCTTTTCTTCAGGCGCTCGCCGAAAATATCAGGCGTTTTGAGACCAGTTTTGGTGAGATTCAGGAAGTTGCGGTACGCGAACCAGGCTCGAGAACCCAAACCAATTAACTTCGAGCCTTAACGCCAAAATGCCGCAACTTGCCCAGAGAGCGCATCTTGCAGACGTGGAATGTGATTCGGGCTGAACGGTTTGGGGAGCTTTTGCGGATCAAACCATTCCAGCGCTAAAGATTCTGTATCAACCTCGAGTTTGCCGCCTGTCACCTTACATTCAAACAAGCTAGTGATGTACTGAAGCACCCGTCCGTCAGGGTACGACATGGTGGTAATTTCGGGTGCGGAATACACACCGATCAAACGCACAATCTCGACTTCCAAACCAGTTTCTTCACGGACTTCACGCACGCAAGTTTGCGCCACGGATTCGCCAAGCTCGAGTCCGCCGCCTGGCAAATTCCAGAAACCGTTGTCGCTGCGTTGCTGCAACAACACGCGCCCAGCATCGTCACGAATGAAGGCGGTGGCACTGACCCGCAAGCTGGTGGCAGTCCCGCCGTAAGGTGGCTCGAGACTCATTTTTTGATTTCAGAACGTACTTTGACCGATGCTTGTTGCGACCAGAAGGCGGTCAGGATAACAGTTGGAATGAACAAGACGTTCAAACCAGCTTCGGTTTCAAAGAATTTGACGCCCAGGGCGACCAGAATAAATCGCAAAATCAGCACGCCCGCGAATGCCAGCAGCACCTTCCACCAGGTTCGTTTAAGTACGGCAAAATAATTTGCCAGCGTAAATTCTTTCATGGCGGCTTTGAACGGATGCTTTTGCGTCTCGAGCAGTTTTTGTTCTTCTTGACGGCGGCTTAATTTCTCTTCACGACGAGCGTTTCCCATAATCTGCAAAGACTACCAAAAATGAGGCAACTTGAACACTCTGGGTCATTTGCGCCTGTTCAAACCCAAGCTCGAGTGAAATAGTGGTGTCCTATGACTGACTCGAGAATTCCGAGTGATGACCTCCAAACAGACATCACAAACCCAAACACTCACGCTGGTTTTATTGCGATTGTTGGTAAGCCCAACGTCGGCAAGTCCACGCTGTTAAACGCCATGATGGGCGTGAAGATTGCCCCTGTCACAGATCGTCCTCAGACCACGCGGCGCGGCGTTCGGGGCATATCAACCATATCAAACCGTCAAGCGGTCTTCGTGGACACTCCAGGCGTTCACAAGCCCAAAGATGCGCTTGGCAAGTACATGAACGACGAAGTGCATTCGGCACTCGCCGACGTGGACGCCGTGATCTGGGTGGTGGATTTGCGCCGCCCGCCAGCCGACGAGGACGCGATGGTGGCTCGAACGTTAAAAGGTTTTAGCAGACCACTCTGGGTTGTTGGCAACAAGCTCGACGCGGCAAAATACCCCGATGAAGCCATGAGTCATTACATCAAGCTGCTCGAGCAAACCGAGTTCAATCAGGTGCGCCTGAGCGCTCAAAACGATTGGAATGCGGTTGCAGGACTGCTCGAGGAAGTCATGGCGGTGCTGCCCAAGAACCCATTTTTCTTTCCAGGATCGGGCAAGTCAGATCAACCCAAGGAAGTTTGGGCTGCCGAACTGATCCGCGAGGAAGCCATGAAGGCTTTGTACGAAGAACTGCCGTACACCGTGGCAACCCGCGTGACATCTTGGGAACAACGGGCGGATGGGATGCACATGATCCAAGGCGAGATCGTCGTTGAAAAAATGCAGCACCGCAGCATGGTGATCGGTAAGGGCGGCGTGATGATCAAAAAAATTGGGCAACGCACCCGCAAGCAACTCGAGGTGTTCTTGTCGGCGCGGGTGTTCTTGGGTCTGGAAGTGATCGTGATTCCAGAATGGCGCAGCGATCAAGAGGCACTGCGCGAACTGGGTTACGAATAAATTGTAGGGGCGTATGGAAATGCATACATTCCAACTAATTCACGAAATACTGTCATTCACGTCTTCCCTGCATATCGTGCCTTACGTACTAAAATCAGATTTGAACTTAAATCACGAT
>JAYTKL010000449.1:0-12502 GCA_043730305.1 Deinococcales bacterium
CGAATCTGGTTGGAACGTTTCTATGCAAACTCAAACTTTTAAGTTTTTCTCGAGCCACACGGAACGCTCGAGGCTGTAATGGGCAAAATTGTAATGCCGTGTCTCAACGCTGATGCGCTCGAACACAAACCCGACTTTTTCAAAGGCTTTTCGCGCTCGGGCGTTGTGCTCGAGGGTTTTCAGGCGCAGTCGCTCGAGTTTGAGCTTCCCAAACCCAATCTCGAGAATGCCTTTCATGGCGTCCGTGCCGTACCCCATGCTCCACAAGCTTTTCTCGCCAATAAGAATGCCAAGCTCGCCTCGGTACGGGGTTTTGACAGGCTCGAGGTCGTAGAGTTCGACGCTGCCAATAAATTGATTTTGCAGGGTGTAAATGCCGTAACCCTGGCGCTCGCCGCTGCGTTCCTCGCCCATGACCACGCGTTTGAACAACCATAACGGCATGTACATTGGACTCGAGCCGTTTAAGAGCGCTATTTCTTTGTCACGAAAATAACGGTAGAACAACTGCCAATCGCGCGGTGTCATCTCGAGCAAGGGCTTTAAAAGCACTTTGCCACTGATGATGGGCGGGGTTTGTGGTGGCGGCGCACGCATTGCTTACAGTCTATGCGATAACAGGTTTTGGGGTTGGGAACTCAGGAAGCGCTCAATCAGCAATCATAGACTTTTCATCATGGCAGCCAGCCCACGCATTTTGATTGTCGAAGACGACCCAGGCATTCGTGAATACCTCGAGTTGGGCTTGGAATTTGAGGGTTTTGAAGTCTCGAGCGCGGGCGTGGCGTCTGAGGCGTTGCATCTTTTTGAAACCAATCCGCCAGACATCGTGATTCTGGACGTGATGCTGCCAGGTTCGGATGGTTTTCATGTGCTCGAGAACATGCGGCTGCGCTCGAGGTTGCCCGTTTTGATGCTGACCGCCAAAGATGCGCTCGAAGACCGGGTGCGCGGTTTGACGTTGGGGGCGGACGATTATTTGGTCAAGCCTTTCGCCTTTCCAGAGTTGGTGGCGCGGTTGCGGGCGGTGCTTCGTCGCACCCGTCCCGACCTCGAGGAAGTGCTGACGTACTCGGACATCAGCGTTGACTTGCGCTCCCGCGAGGCGTTCAGGTCTGGGGTCTTGCTCGAGTTGCGCCCCAGAACTTTTGATTTGCTCGAATTTTTGCTGCGTTACCCTGAGCGTACCCTGTCCAAAGAGGTGCTGCTTGATGGCGTCTGGGGTAAAGAGTTTTTGGGTGACGAAAACGTGGTCGAGGTCTACGTGGGTTATTTGCGCCGCGCCCTGGGTGAGCCGCCAATTGTGCATACGGTCCGCAGTGCGGGCTATTTGTTAAAAGTTCGTCATGATTAAATTTTTAGAACATTTTACCGATCACTGGTCGTTGCGCAACAAACTCTTGCTGGGTTTGCTGATTGTTAACCTGCTCGTTTTGATTCCAATGGGTGCGGTGCTGTACTGGCGCGTGCAAAATTTTGCCGAAGTGGGTATCAATCCTTTGCTCAAGCCTAGAATTCAACAATTGTTTGAAAAATTTCAGGTGATTCGGTCTGGTCCTGGTCAATTCACGATTCTCAGACCGCCAAGCTGGTGTACACCAAACAACAATTCGGACACTTTGCCACCAGGTTTGCTCGAGCAAGTGCGTCCAGAATTTGTACAAGAATTTTGCAACTCGAGTTTTTCACTCGATACCCAAGTCGTGCTGAGTGTGATTAGCGCCATTGCCGCTCGAGAGACGGTTTCAGATTTGCTAACCAGTCTGCGAGGCACGTACTTGATTGGGGCGGCATTGTTGTTGCTGCTGGCGACCGCCGTCGGTTTGGTGCTGGTCAATCAGGGATTACGACCCTTGGAGCGGATTTCAGTTCGAGCCGCGCAACTCAAATCCGATTCGCTGTCCGAACGCCTGGACGTGCCTCAAACTGGCGACGAGGTGCAGCAAGTCGCGCTCAGCATCAATGCCATGCTCGCCAGGCTCGAGGCTGGTTTCTCGCAGCTCAAACTCGAGGAGTCACGCACCAGACAATTCGCTGCCGATGCCTCGCACGAACTTCGCACACCGGTCACGGCGCTTCAAGGTTATCTTGAGTTGCTGGCTCGAGCGCCAGACAACGCCGATACACGGGCGCGTTTGTTGACTGCCAGCCGCCGCGAGGGGGAGCGCATCAACCGTTTGATTGCCGATTTGTTGACCATCACGCGGCTTGACGCGGGCGAGTCTTTGCAGCTTCAAAACCTCGAGCTTGCCCCGTGGCTAGAGCATTTTGCCGAACGTGCTAGAGATTTTGCGCCAGAGCACAGCATTTTGGTCAATCTCGGAAACCTCAGTCCAACCTTAACCCTGTGCGCCGACACCGAACGGCTCGAGCAAGCCTTGTGGAATTTGGTCTCGAACGCGGTGAAATACGGCGATGCGAAAGTGCTGGAATTGTTTATCACAGCCAATCAAGATTCGCTCGAGCTTGGCGTGTTCAACCCAGGCGCAGCCATTGCGATCGAGGTACAAAGCCGTCTGTTCGAGCGTTTCTACCGCGCCCCCAGCGCCTTTGATCGTGGCTTGAAGGGCGTGGGATTGGGTTTGAGCATCGTGCAAGCCATCGCCACGGCGCACAAAGCCCGCGTTTTTGTGCGCAGCCCGATTGCTCGCCAAGGATCGGTCGGCACCGAAATCGGAATTCAATTTCCGTGAGTTTGATTCGCGCCTGTTAAAGCTTGAACGCAACTTTTTTGCCCAAACGGTGCAAGCGAACATCAACCTCAAAACGCTCCGTCCCAAGGCTCGAATAACCTTCGATGGTAAGTTTCATCATACTGCCCTCTTTGGGAATGATGTTGTCCCTGAAATTTTGCAAGGTCGTGTCGCTCAACTCTGTCAGCCATTCTTGGTAAGCGTCCGAGCCAAGCACAATTTTGCTTTCGCCCGGGGCAATCACGATGCTGCGCTCAACCATGACGCCGTGCTCGGTGTTGGCGCTGACAAAACCGACCCTGGAGACGTACAGGTGGCTCGGTCCAAAGTTGAACAGCAAGAAATTCTCGAGCGTTTCCAAATCGGAGGGATTGACGGGGCTTCCGAGCAGCAGGGTTTGACCCATGTGCCGAAGCACCAGACGTTTTGGATTCATGAAACTAATTCTACTCGATCAAGCTTTATTTTTCGAGGTTTAAGACCCAAGCAGCTCGAGCGTGACTTTTAAACCGTGCGGCACAACATTCTCGAGCAGTAAACGACCACCGTGGGCTTTCATGATGTTTTCGACGACTGCCAAACCCAAGCCGCTGCCATAGGCTTTGGTGCCAGGGGCACGGTAAAACGCTTCGGAGGCTCGCTGGAGGGCAGCAGCTTTGATACCCGTTCCATTGTCGGTCACACTGAGCAAAACCTTGTTGGTATTCGTCTCGAGGTTGACCGTGATTTCGCTATTCGGCGCGTGCTTGATGGCATTCTCGAGTAAATTCTCGAGCGCCCGTTCGAGCAAGATTTGGTGTCCTTGAATCGGCAGTGACTCCAAGCCGATGTAGGTCGCGCCTCGAGCTTCGGCAATGGCTTGCGCCATTTTTGCCAGATCAATTGAACTGAGTTCAGCCCGACCCTCACGCGCCAGCACCAAGAGCGCCTGACTGAGTTTGGTCATGCGTTCGACCTGATCTCTGGCGGTGTCGAGTGCCTCGTCGGCAGTTGCCCAACCCTGGCTTTGTGCGTCCAGTTGCGCCCGCATGGCGGTTAACGGCGTGCGAAACTCGTGCGCGGCGGTGCGGGTAAAACCGATCTCGCGCTCCCTGAAGCCTTGTAGACGCTCGAGCATCTGGTTGAAGGTTCGGGTCAAGCGCTCGAGTTCGCCCGAACCTTGACGGTGCGGCACGCGCTGGGTCAGGTCGCCAGAATCGGCAACATGCTGGGTTGCGCCAATTAAATTCTCGAGCGGTTTGAGGGCGGCGGCGCTGAACAACCACGCCGCCAGCGCCCCCAAACCCGCGAACAAAGGCACGGTCAGTAACATCGATTGCAAGTAATTTTTGACGCCGCGTTGTTGATCTGCCAAGTTGATGACGACCTGAATGGTCAAGCCATTCTTAAAATCTTGACTGATGGTGCGCCAAATTCCAACCGTGGCAAGACTTTGCTTTGGAATCTGAATGTCGGTTGGGAAGGCATCGCCAAAAGTCCGAACGGGCAGCGCATCTTGCAACAAACGCACCCGCAACAAACGATTTCGAGTCTCGAGGTTGCCAAACATCATTGGAGGCGCGGGTTGGTCGTCGTTGCGCTTGCCAAAACGTCCTCCTGGCGGTCTCATCTGCCCACGGTGAGAAATATCGTCCAAGTACGCCACAAGTGCCTGATCCACCTCGAGCAGCCCGAGGCGTTCAAAACGCTTGTAACCCACAATGCCCTGTGCCAGAACCGCCACTGCGATCAGAACCGCAATGAACACGGCAAGGCGAGCACGTAAACTCACGAAACCTCACCCATCTGATAGCCGTTCTTGAAACTGCGCACCACATCCGCTCCCAATTTTTCACGCAGGCGGTAGACCGTCACCTTGACCACGCTGACCGAAGAGGCGGCTTCGCCCCAGACGGCATCGAGCAGTTCCTCGGCAGAAAAAATTTTGGACTTTGAGCGCGCCAGACGCTCGAGAAGCGAAAACTCTCGGGCGCTCAACTCCAGCCTGACCCCAGCCAGCCGCACCTCTTGACGCGTCAAATCGATCTCGAGCGTTCCAAACTCCAATTGGGTCGAACGCGTCTCGGTCGGGCGGCGCAGCAACGCCCGCACCCGAGCCATCACCTCGAGCAATTCAAAGGGTTTGACCACGTAATCGTCGCCGCCTCCGTCCAGACCCTGCACCCTGTCGGAGAGCGTATCCCTGGCGGTCAAGAATAGAATGCTGCCCTTAAAGCCCGCCGCTCGAGCCTCCTGTGCCAGCATGAAGCCGCCGTCCTCGTACTCGTGCAACCTGACATCCAAAATCATCAAATCAACTTCAACCTCGAGCATCGCCTCACGGGCGGATTCGACATCTGGGGCAAAACGCACCTCAAGCCCCTGGGCTTTCAAAGCCCGTTGCAATGGCATGGCAATGGCAGGTTCATCTTCGACAAGCAAAACACGCATAGCACTTAGCTTAAAGTAAATTGGTAACACCCGAGTAACAAGCTGGCTGTTACCGACCCGTTACCAAAAATCTTTAACCTTTTTCAGTGCTTGAGCGAACTCGAGCAAGGAGGCTTTTATGAAAAAATTTGAAATTGTGGATGAGGATAACGACGACGAAATGGTGGGATCACTGATCTCGAGACGCACCGCACTGAGATTGTTTGGCAGCGCGGCGGGCGCGGGAACATTGCTGGCGGCAGGCTCACTGGCGGGCACGAACGCCCAGATCACCTTGAGTGCGTTACCGTCGTGCATCGTGCGTCCAGCCATGACCGAAGGTCCGTACTTTGTGGACGAAAAACTCAACCGCAAGGACATTCGCAGCGACCCTGCCAGCAAAAGCGTTCGTCCGGGCGCAGCTTTGCGTTTGACCTTTCAAACCTCGAGCGTCGGCAGCAAAGGTTGCGCCCCGTTAAAAGATGCGATGGTTGACATTTGGCAGTGCGACGCTGGCGGCACGTACAGCGACGTGCAAGGTGCGGTGGGGCAAAAATTCTTGCGCGGTTATCAAACCAGTGACGCCAAAGGGGTCGCCTCGTTCTTAACGATTTACCCTGGCTGGTATCCGGGCAGAACCGTGCACATTCACTTTAAAATTCGGCACGGCACGGGCAGCAACCAAAAAGAATTCACCTCACAACTGTTTTTTGACGATACCTTCACCGACGCCGTGTTTAAAACCGCGCCGTACAGCACCAGGGGCACACGCAACACCCGAAATGCTGCCGACGGCATTTACCGCAATGGCGGCAGCCAACTTCTCTTGGACACCAAAAAAGACGGTACAGGTTACGCCGCGACCTTCGATATCGGACTGAACCTGGGCTAAATTTCAAAACTCGAGCATCAAAAAACTGGAATGGTTTCAAACCCATTCCAGTTTTTTTGTTCTTGCAGGGCTAAACTCGAGCCATGACCCTACCCGCCAAACGCCCCCAGTTTTTCGGATTGACCCCGACCGTGCTGGCGCTTATCATGGTTTCGCTGCTCATGAAGGCTTCAAGCGAGGTGGTTGCACCCACCGATCCTGTCATCTCTTAACGACGATTCTTTAGGTTTTGACCTCGAGCACGCCCATCATGCCTCGATCCTCATGCTCGGAGACGTGGCAGTGAAAGACAGTCTTCCCGTGGAAGTCCACCAGCGGAATGGCGATCCGCACCAGATCGTTCCGACGAAGGTTCACCACATCCTTCCAGGCGCGGTACGGTTCGGGCTTGCCATTCCTCGAGAGCACCTGAAAGCGGTAGGTGTGAAGGTGGAACGGGTGATCCATGTCCGCCCAGTTCTTGATGTCCCAAATCTCGAGCGTGCCCTGCCTGCCAACAAAATCCACGCGCTTCGGGTCGAAACTCTTGCCGTTGATGAGGAACTTCGACTGTTTTGCCCGTTCGGTGAACACGAGTTTGCGCCTGACCGCAGGGTGCAGGTTGGCAAGCACAGGCAGGTTTGCCAGGTGCGTGGGCAGCGGTGCGGGTTTGGGCAATTTGGGCGCAGTCACAAACATCAGCGTGATTGGGGTCTTGCTGCCCATACCACTCGCCGTCGCCGCATTTGCTGTATCGGTCGCATCACGGCGGAAGTTGTCGCGGGTGTCGCCCGTGCCGCCCATGTTCATGCCATCAGTTTCCCTCGAGCGGTCTCGTTGACCCGTGTCGCTCGAGCCAGCCGCGCTCATCTTGCCCCGCTCGTAAGGCAAGTCCAGCAACTTGAACGTCCCCTGGCGGTCGAGTTGCACCAGCACCTCGGCACGTTCGCCGGGGGCGAGCAGCAGTTCCTCGAGCGTCACGGGTTTCTCGAGCATTCCACCGTCCGTGGCGATCAGGTGAAGCGGGTGTCCCTCGAGTTTGAGGCGGTAGGTGCGGGCGTTCGCGGCGTTGACGAGGCGCAGACGCAGGGTAGATTTGTTCGCCAGCAGCGTCGGTTTGATCGCGCCGTTGACGGTCAGGATCGCGCCCTCTTTGCCGTTCAACCAATCCATCGTCGTGTGCGGTGCAATCAAACCGTTTGCCAGTCCGAGGTCGCGCAGCACGATCAGTTGCTCGTGCGCGTCGCGCAGTTCGGGGATCGAGTCGGCTTCGCCTTCGACGATGATCGCGCCCGCCATACCGCCAAAGAGTTGCCGTGCGACCATGCCGTGGGCGTGCGGGTGATACCAGTGCGTCCCCCTCGAACCCTTCGGCACGGTGAATTCCATCGTCACCGAGGCGTTCGGCTCGAGCATCCGCAGCGGGTTGTCCACGCTCGGGCTGATGTGCAGTCCGTGCAGGTGGAGGTTGGTCATCTCCGAGAGCTTGTTGGTGAATTTCAAACGCACCGTGTCGCCCTCGCGCACGCGCAGCAGCGGACCGGGCGAGCTGCCGTTGTAGGTCAGCAACTTCGCCGATTTCCCACCGACCTGGACGATGGCTGGTCGGGCGATGAGTTCGGCGCTGACCAGCCCGGGTTCTGAACTCGAGTTTGGCAGGTCAAGCAACTGCGGGAATGACCCTGAACTCGAGTCGGCTTGCGACCAGGCTCGCCTGCCGAGCAGCGCGGTGCTGGCAGCCAGAGCACTCAGGGACAGAAAATCACGGCGATTGAATTGGGTCATGGCACGAGTCTAGGAGGTGTCTGTGAAGATTAGATGGAGAACAATAAGAACAGTGTTTGTCGCTTTCATCCGTTCTGCTTTGAATTTTGGAGGTTTAGCGTGGCGACCTCGAGCCTGCTCAACTTTTGTCACAACCAGCGTACACTCGAGCCATGACCACACCCACCAAACGCCGTCAATTCCTCGGCGTGACCCCAACCGTGCTGGCGCTCGGCGTGGTGGCGCTGTTCATGGACGCCTCGAGCGAGATGGTCGCCCCAATCCTGCCCTTGTTCGTGACCGGCACGCTCGGCGCGAGTGCCGCCACCCTCGGTTTGATCGAGGGTCTGGCAGAAACCACCTCGAGTTTGCTGAAAGTCATCTCTGGACGCGCCTCAGACCGAGGGGCACGCAAACCGTGGGTCATGGCTGGGTATGGACTGGCGGCGCTCGCCAAACCGCTCCTGGCGCTCGCCGGATCGTGGTCAGTGCTGCTCGCGGCACGCCTTGTGGACCGCACGGGGAAAGGCATCCGCAGCGCACCCCGCGACGCAATCATCGCCGATGACACCCCAGAACCGCAACTTGGTCGAGCTTTCGGCGTTCACCGTGGCATGGACACGCTGGGCGCGGCAATCGGTCCACTCGTGGCATTTTTGGCACTGCCAGCGCTCGGGGTGCGCGGTGTGTTGTGGCTGGCGGTTCCGTTCGCCGTCATCTCGGCAATCATCGCCATCGTGTTCGTGCGCGAACGCCGCACCGATGTCCAGGCGCGTCAAACCGCGCCCAGCGTCCCATTCCCTCGAGATGCGAACATCACCAAATTTCTGATCACCGTCGGAGTCTTTGGATTGGGCAACTCGAGTGACGCGTTTTTGCTGCTCAGAACCCAAGACCTCGGTGTGACCGCTTTGACCGTGCCGCTCGTGTACTTCGCGTTTAACCTGATATACGCTGCCGCGAGTGCTCCTGCTGGGATGATCGCCGACCGGGTCGGGCGGGGGCAGGTGGCGCGTTGGGGTTTGGCGTTGTTTGTACTGATCTACTCGGGTTTTGGTCTGGCGAATACAGCCTGGCAGGGCTGGTTGCTGTTTGGACTGTACGGGGTGTTCATGGCGTTCACCGAAGGGGTTTGGAAGGCATACTTGGCTGAACTGTCCCCGAAGAATGCCCGAGGTACGGTTTACGGTGCTTACAACGCCCTGCTCGGCGTGGCGGCGCTGCCCTCGAGTGTGATCGCTGGGATGTTGTGGGATCGCGTGTCACACGGCGCACCGTTCATGGTCGGCGCGGGATTGGCGCTGCTGGCACTGCTGATCAGTTTTACCATCCCCACTCGAGGCACACCCCTGAAAAACGCTTGATTTCGTGAGGGTGTCACTTGAATTCAAACCCATTCCAGTTTTTTTGACACGGTTACAAACTGGTAACAAGCCCTGTAACCCAGCAGTTACCAGCTCGAGATACCTTTAATCCACGAACGCAAGACCGCGTTCCAAAAGGAGAACAACATGAACCAGAAATTGAAAATCGGACTCGCATCCCTCGCCCTGATCGCAACACCACTGACCTACAATTTGGTCATGGCACAAACTACAGGCACGACCAGCGCCGTGGCACAAGCCTTGGATTACTCGAAGGTCTTCGTGCAAAAACTGGCGAGTGCCTTGGGCATTGACCAAGCCAAGCTCGAGGCTGCCATCAAAACGGCTGGCAACGCCACCGTGGACGAGCAATTGAAAAACCAGGACATCACCAAAGACCAAGCCACACAACTCAAAGCCAAAATTGCCCAGGGCGGCTTAGGCGTCTGGGGACGCGGTGGACGTGATGGCATGATGGGTGGACGTGACGGCGCTGGTATGGGCATGGGCGGACGAGAAGGTGGTAAAGGCATGATGGGTGACGGCAAAATGGGCGCAAGCATCAGTCAAATTGCGCTGCTCGAGACAGCCGCCAAAACCCTCAACCTCAGCATCACCCAACTCGATACCGAACTGCGCAGCGGCAAAACCCTGACCGAGATTGCAGCGACCCAAAAAGTCAGCCTCGAGACAGTCAAAAATGCGGTGCTGGCAAGCTTAAAAACCCAACTTGCAGCCGCCGTCAAAGCGGGCAGCCTGACCCAAGCCCAAAGCGACCAAATCTACAAGAACGCTGAAGCCGACACGAATTTTGGCTTGCACTTCGGCGGGCGCGGAGGTGGGATGGGACCAAAACGATAAGGCGTTACCTCTGAAGTACCCCCCTCCCCAGAATCCTCTCGTGACATTCACGAGAGGATTTTTTAGGAAAACTCGAGCTACGTTCTTGCACTTGTCAAAACCTTGTGCTATCCTTTCTCGGCTTAGGGCGCAAAGCTCGAGCATCCCAAGTTTCGGGGCTGTGGCGCAGTTGGGAGCGCGTCTGAATGGCATTCAGAAGGTCAGCGGTTCGAACCCGCTCAGCTCCACCAAAGAAAACCGCGTTTTAAACGCGGTTTTTCTTTTGTCCCGAGATTTGCTCAAAATAAAAGAATCCACTTTTTACGGTTACGCCATCCTGATCGTTCTGTTCATTATGCTACTACCAATAACGGTTAATGAGTAAGTCAAACCCGATCACGCTTAAAACCCCGAAACTTCCACTCAAAAGCCTTGCCCATCGTTTCATTAAAGTACGTGATAAACCCAAGAATCCCAGTTTTCAACTCCTGTTTACTCTTAAAACTCGAACGTTTCCAAAACTTCCGAACAAAAATAGAAAACCATACCTCCACTTGATTCATCCACGACGAATGCAAAGGCGTGTACTGAAACACCACACTATGACTCGGATCACTCAAAAACACTGCTCGAGACAACTTCGATCCTAAAATCCCAGACTTCCCTTTCTCGCCAAGATCAAGATTTAACCCATCCCGTTCAACCACAAACCGAACCAAACCCTCCGATTGATGCGTGTTCAATTGATCCACCACAAAATGCCATCGGGTCACTCGAGCGTCACTGGCTACTGTTTGTTTGATGTGTCCTAAGAAATCCAGTTCAGTTCTGGTGTCCAACACGCTTGGTTGAACTACTTTGCCTGTTGCAACATTGAAATTAGCGATCAAGCATTGTGTTCCATGCCGTTGGTAATTATGTTCAATCCGTTCGACCATTCCAGGTTTGCCAAGCTGCTTGGCTACACTGTGTTCTAACGCTTGAATTCCTGTTTTTTCATCGCAAGACAACACTTTTTCACCAAATCGTTCGAGTTGATCTGCGTTTTGGTATAAATCCCAAAGCTCTTCAATTCGTTGTTCACGACCCTCATCGTGTTTTTGATTCAACCAATGCTGACTTTTATGTGGTCTGAACGCGCTGTCTTTTAAAAAAATCAAGCATCGTGGTGATGCTCATACTCTCAATAACCCCGCGTTTCACGGCTTCATCCCGTAATTCCCTGGCAGTTCTTGACCATAAGACGCACCTTCTTGATTCCAAGACGCACCTAACGGGCGGAATCGCTAGCGGGCATGGTCGCTCCAATGACTGATACTCCGCTGACTGTCTTCTGGTTTCTCGAGAGCGATAGCCATGATCTGACACCATTGTTCGGATGTGAATTTTGCGGGCGTACCACTGCGGTACTCGTCCTCAAGTCTGTGTAAGGTGCTGAGTCCAGTGTCGGTGGTTTGAAGCCATTTGTTGCGCCACAGGCGAACGGTGCGGGTGCTGAGGTTGTTCTCTTTAGCGTAATGCGTTAATGGTCTTTGGTTGTGTAGCGCGAGGAGCGACCATGCCCGCTAGCGATTCCGCCCGTTAGGTGCGTCTTGGAATCAAGAAGGTGCGTTTTATGGTCAAGAATGATGTTGATTCTGACGACGGTTTGTTGTGGTGTTTTGAAGGCTTTGGCGAGGTTTTGAAGTTCAAAGAGTTCGTCTTCGCTGAGTTTAAATTCGGGTGCTGGGCGTGCCATGTTTAGAGTTTAACCGATCAAGGATGTTCACTTACTGTCTTCGCGTTACTGGTACTAGCTTGGTTGGACAACGTAAAGCTTTTCGTTCATAGGCTTCGTATTGTGCTGCTCGAGAAACCATGCAAAACCTGATATCGAAATTTCTGGAGCTTTAAACAACCTCAAGCAGCCGAGATTTTAGGTAAACGCGTTAAAGCCAAACTTATAAACCAAGTTCGAGCCGCAATTTCACGTTATCCCCCTCTTCAAGGTTTTCTGCTTTTCGCACAATGGCTTTGAGGGGAACAATGTACAAATCATCCTTGGGAAACAACGAGGTTTTCCATTCGGTTTCGCCAATTTTCACCCTGACAGGAATCATGCCCCAGCCGTAAGTCACAAACTTTGAGGCGGCTTTCAGATCAAGGCATTGCTCGGCTGGAACGGTCACGAAGTAAAACGGCGAAGGACCTTTCCAGTACCAAATAACGCCGCTAAACTCGAGGGTCATGATTCCAGTATAACCAGCACTAAAGCGCGATGTCAGCCACAAACGAAATTTATTGTTGGTTTGAATCAGGCATTTTCCAACCGCGAAATTTGTAATAACGGTCTTTGGGTTCGGCGGTCAGAGGGTGAATCCCATTTTTGGGCAGCCACCAACCGTGGACAACCAAGATCAGAATGGCAGTTAAACCCAAAAGCCCATAAAACCCATTGCGTCCAAACAGTGCCGATACCAAAACAGCAAAACCCGTGAAGAAAAAGACCTTTGTCACCCTGCGCCATTTGGGAGTTTCTTGTTCAAAGTGTCCAAAAAGAATGTTTCCCACAGCAAAAATAC
>JAYTKL010000450.1:0-15795 GCA_043730305.1 Deinococcales bacterium
CAACGGGGATTTTCCCGACGAATGCAATTTTATTCTGCGTCTTCAAATTCCACGTTGAACGTGGTGTTGCAATCTGGGCAGGTGACTTTGCTGTTCTCCTCGAGTTGCTCGTCGGTCAATTCAATTTCCGCGCCGCAACTGGGGCATTCGGTCAGTAAACCAAGCAAATCAAATTCGGGCGGGTCGAGGCTGGCGATTTGCAATTCCGCGCCGCAAGACTCGCAAACCAGAATATCGCCCTCTTCAAATTCGTCCCAAGCCTCGCTTGGAATCTCGAGTTCTTCGGCGCAAACGGGACAATTGACAAATAAACTTTGTTCTACTTCACTCATGACTCTCCTGGAAATTTCTGGTATTTCTTGTAATACTCGAGGATGCTGCCTTCCTTTAAAGCTTCTCGAAGGAATTCTGGCGGGGGCGGCAACTGCAAAACCGTGCCATCCAAACGGGTGATTCTACCAGTCTCGAGGTCAAAAGTAACCTCTTCGCCGTCAACCAGTTTTTCTGGAATCTCGAGGCTCTCAAACGCGGGAATGCCAAGGTTGAGAAGGTTACGGTAATGAATTCGGGCGTACGACTGCGCAATGATTCCGCCAACCTCGAGTTTCTTCAGTGCTTTTGGCGCGTACTCTCGGCTCGAGCCTAAACCCCAGTTGCGACCACCAACCAGCAAGTCACCTGGTTTGACTTGTGCGGCAAATTCGGGGCGAAAATGCGCGAAGGCGTACTTGTGAAAGACATCCGCACCCACCATGAACGGCGCGTACTTTCCTGGCAGAATGTCGTCGGTGTTGATGCTGTCCCCAAATTTCCAAACTCGAGCCATTTCAAGCCTCCAATCGAATTTCGCCGCGCAAGTAGACCAGCGCTTGCCCTCGAACGAGTACACGATCACCATTCATTTCGCACTCGAGATCACCACCTCGAAGCGATACCTGCCGAGCTTGCAGGTTGTTTTTTCCCAATTTCTGCGCCCAAAGTGGTGTTAGTGTCGCATGAATTGAACCCGTCACGGGATCTTCGGGAATGCCTTCGCTGGGCGCAAAATACCTCGAGACAAAATCGGCGCTCTCCCCTTTCGCCGTGATACAAACCATCATTGGGTGCAGTTTGGCAATGGTTGACAGGTCAGGCGCTAGCGAAACCACTGCAAGTTCTGACTCGAGGATGCAAAAGTAATTCTCGAAATTCTTGTAAACCTCGAGCGGTTTCACACCAAGTCCCAATTCGAGTAAATCAGGAATCTCGAGCACGGGTTCGGGTGGAAAAGCAGGAAAATCCATCTCGAGTTTGTCAGCCACCCGTTTGACCCGCAACTCGCCAACCCGAGTGAAAAACTTGATTTCAGGTTGCGCGTACTCGAGTTCGTCAAATAAGACTTTTGCGCTGGCGAGCGTGGCATGACCGCAAAAGTTCACTTCGACGGTGGGCGTGAACCAACGCAGCCTAAAACCGTCTGCTTCGGAAACAAAAAACGCGGTTTCGGCTTGGTTGTGCTCCATCGCCATGTTCTGCATGACCGCATCAGGCAGCCAAGCCTCGAGCGGGACGACACCAGCAGGGTTGCCACCAAAGGTTTTGTTGGTGAAGGCATCCACCAGAAAAAAAGGGTAACTCGACTTAAGAATTAAATTGGACATGAATTCCTTTCACCCAAAAGGTGAATAACTGCTATATTGTCAATTGTGGATTTCATCTTCAAAAACCGCAAACTCGAGGAATTATACACGCTCGAGCGAGGGGCAGAAATCTATCCTGAAGCTGTGGTTGAAGCGTTTTTTGAAGTCATGACCATTATTGAAAACGCACCCGATGAGAGAACTTTTTACGTCTTGAAAAACTTGCATTTTGAAAAATTAACTGGGAAACGCGGCAAAAACGAACTACGAAGCATGAGACTCAACCAACAGTGGCGTTTAATTGTTCAACTTGAAAAAGACCAAACAGGCAAATTTATCGTGATTATCGAAATCGTGGACTATCATTAAGGGGAAACATGAACAAACTTAAACCAGCCAGACTCATCCCTCCAGGTCGTATTCTCGAGCGTGAATTGACTGCTCGAGGTTGGACACAATTGGAGCTTGCAAAAGTTTTGGGTCGTCCGAAACAAGCCATTAACGAAATTATTCGTGCGAAAAAACGGATTACACCAGAAACAGCGCTAGAATTGGGGGCGGCATTGGGTGTTCCAGCCGAATTTTGGTTGAATCTCGAAACAACCTACAGATTGCGTTTAAGCGAACAACAAATTGACCTTCAAGCCATTCAAATGCGGCGTTCGCAACTCGAGTTAAGTCATTAGCACATCCTCTGGGAGTGCGATACAACCCATGATCGCCGTTGCAGCAGCCACGGCAGGGCTTGCCAAGTAAATCTCCGCGCTTGCATCGCCCATGCGTCCGATAAAGTTGCGGTTGCTGGTGCTAACGCAAACTTCCCCAGGTGCGAGCACACCTTGATGCCTGCCCATGCAAGGACCACAGCCTGGAGTGGACAGCGTTGCACCTGCTTGAATAATTGTTAACAGCGACCCATCCGCCATCGCCTGCTCGAGCACTTCGGAACTGGCTGGAATCACCAGCAAACGCGTGTTGGCGGCAACCTTGCGCCCTTTTAAGATCGCGGCGGCAACGTGCAAATCCTCGAGTCGCCCGTTGGTGCAAGTGCCAATAAAAACTTGGTCAACGTGCTTTCCGCGCAAACTGGAAACCGTTTCAACATTGTCCACGTAACTTGGCACGCTCATACGAGGAGTCAAGCTCGAAAGGTCAATGGTGATTTCTTTGATGTACTTTGCGCCCAGGTCGGGATAGACCCAATCTGGTACGTCGTACATCGTCAGGATTTCCCCGCCAGGCACAACCATTCCCGCTTTCGCACCAGCCTCAACGCAGAGGTTTGCCAGCGTCATGCGTTCACCCCTCGAGAAACGATCTCCCGCATGGATTTCGATGCTTTGGTACGTCGCACCGTCGGCAGTCAAAACCCGAATCATCTCGAGTGCAACATCTTTGGCACTGACATCGCCCACCAGTTCACCCTCGAGATTGACCTTCACGCTTTCGGGCACGCGCAACCAAGTTTTGCCACTGGCGGCGGCAATGGCAATGTCAGACGCGCCCATGCCAGTTCCAAACGCGCCAACCGCGCCGTAAGTCGTGCTGTGCGAATCCGAACCCAGCACAATCGCGCCTGGAAACGCGAGGCGCTCCTCGATCAAAACTTGATGGCAAATTCCGCGCCCAACATCAAAGAGTTTCACGCCCGTTTTTGCGGCAAAAGCTCGAGCCGCTTGATGTGATTTTGCCACATTCACACTCGAGGCTGGGGCAACGTGGTCAATCACGATGCTGACACGCTCGGGGTATTTGGGCAGCGCTTCAAGTTCAGTCTCGAGAATTTCAATTACGGATTCCGCGATGGAATCAACAATCATCACGTTGTCCACTTCGACCACGGCAAGATCACCCGCGAACACGGTTTTAGTACCGCGTTTGGAAAGAATTTTTTCAGCCATCGTTTGCGGGTTCATTTTTCACCTCTTGACGTGCGAGTTGTGCTGGGCAACGAGCTTCCAAGCTTCCATGCGTTTTACAAAAACAAAGGTGGCGCGTCCAAACTCGAGCACGTCACCTTCAACGTTCTCGTACTGAAATTCAGCATACGCGAGGCAGGTGTCGGCAAAAGTTTCAAATTCGATATTGCGGTATTTTAGGGTCGGGAAGGCTGGACTGGTTTGCACGGTTCGAATGCGCTCGAGCTTGTTCTGAAATTGCGCGGCTGTCCCTGTAAACCGAAAACCATCGGCAATGATCGTCTCGAGCACGTCGGCATCCCTAGTGTTGAGGGCATTCACGAATCGGTCAAAGGTGGTTTTGAAACTGTCATTCATGAGTTTTCCCCAATTTTTCGAGTGCCTCGCCCGTCAGCGTGTGCTCAACCCAGACTGGATTTGCGGTTGCACCAAGTTCTGCATAGAATTTTTTGGCAGGTTCGTTCCAGTTTGCCACAGTCCATTTCATGCCAATACAACCCTTCTCGAGCGCGATTCTCGAGGCTTCGCGCATTAAGGCTCGTCCCAAACCATGACCTCGAGCAGTATCGGCAATAAAAAGTTCTTTGATGAACAACATTGGTTTGGCGCTGGCGGTGTACGGTAAAAAGTAATACACCAGCACACCTTGAATGCTCGAGTTGAGTTCGGCAACCAGCACGTAAAAATTGGGTGGTTGAAGTTTAAAACCTTGCTTGAGCAAAATGCTTTCAGTCGCGGCGAAACTCTCCAAATATTCTTCAAAAACTGCCAGTTCACGCATGAGTTTTAAAGCAACTGGAATGTCAGATTCTTGCCAGTGACGCACGAGAACAGTATTGTTTGACCCTCGAGATTCGTTCATGTTTCAAACCTCACAACTTCGCCACCCACTCGAATATTCTTTGCCATTCCAACTTCAGCGACAAAACGCGACTCGAGTTTGGATGGTTTCGCCATTGCGAACCCTTGCGAGAAACTGAGTTGTTGCGTCCCCTCGAGTTTTTGGCTTGCGACCAAAAACCCGCACAAACTGGCAATCGTGAACGACCCCGCGTTGTCCTCCAGAATGCCTTTGGCGGGCGCGAAAAACCGTAAGTCAAAATCTGTACCTCGAGTTTGATCTGGGGTAAACACGATAACACCATTGGTTTTGGTTTCAAGATTGAAGGCTTTTATGGCTTCCAAGTCGGGTTTGATCGCATCCAGCACGCTCGAGTTTTTTACTGGAACAACAATGTTGATTTTGTTTGCGCCACCTGTCCCAATTTCAAAATCAGAATGCAAATCACCCGAACTCAAACCAAGAATCTCGAGGATTTGGTTTTTGGGTAGCTGTAGTTTAAAACCGCTCGTGTCGCCTTGTTCCGAAAACCAACGCCCGCCGTGTCCAACGCCCGAGACAGCCAAAATATCACCGTTCATGTTGGCTCGCATGTACACTTCGACCAGACCTTTGCGCCAACGGTGTTCGGCAATCACCAACGCGCCAGAATCACTCTCGAGTTTTTCTTTGGTTGGGGTGAAAAACTTGATGAGAACGCCAGTATCGTCCTCACCCAAAATAAAGCCTGTTAACGGAGCGCCCGACTCTCGAGCAATGACTTGCATTTCATTGGTACTGAGGTTTTTGCCTTCGATCACGGCAATGTGCTTGCCACCACCTGGTACAGCCGCAAAAACACTGTAATGCTCGAGCTTCATGATTCCACCTTTACAGCTTGACCGCCAACCCAGACGCTCGAGACTTTTTCTCTGTTCACGGTGCATTTCACCTCGAGTTTGGACGGTTTGCCGAGCGCGTACCCCTGAGCGCCAGAAAAAATACGCAATCCATCGTCAAAGAATTTTTCTCTTGCGAGATACGCGGCAAGTGCGGCATGGGCGTTGCCCGTGGCAATATCTTCGGGGAGTCCTGCAAGCGGCGCAAAGTGTCGGCTGTCGGTAAAACAGCCGCCACGACCAGGAAAAGTGAACGCCACCAATCCTGTCGTCTCAGTCTCGAGATTGAGGTTTTTGATGCGGTCAAAATCGGGTTCGATGGCATCAAGGTAACTGGTGCTTGGCACGCCACAAATCAGTTTCGCCCGTCCAGCCGTGGCAGCCAAAATTGGCATGTCCTCGTGTAATTCGTCAATCTCGAGTCCCAAGGCAAGCGCCACATCTTCGGGGTCGATGTCTACCTCCCAAGCTCGAGCATGACCGTACTCGAGCCAAGCAATTCCCTTCTCGAGTTTTGCGTTCAGAAAACCGTCATGCAGGTCAATCTGAAATTCACCATGCGGAATCTGAAAACCGTTGATTTCCCCTCGAGCCGCTATCGCATGAATGGCAGCTATCGTGCCATGCCCGCAAATGTTCTCCTCGAGTTCTGACGTAAAAAACCTTAATCGAAGCGGTAATACTGATTCGTCATCGAAAAGTTTTTCGCTAATACCCACAAAAACCGTGGCTGGCGCGTTCAAACTGGCGGCGAGTTCCTGCATTTTACGGTCTGAATCCATATCAAGACCAAACACCACCGCCGCACCGTTGCCACCCTTTGCGGAATCCGTGAACGCCAAATAATCGTGAATCTCGAGGTTCATTTCATCTCTCTTGACCATAAAACGCAACTTCTTGATTCCAAAACGCACCTTCGGGCGGAATCGCTTCGGGCATGGTCGCTTCTTGACCATAAAACGCACCTACGGGCATGGTCACTTCTTGACCATAAAACGCACCTACGGGCATGGTCGCTTCTTGACCATAAAACGCACCTACGGGCATGGTCGCCCCTCAACGTAGGACTCGAACTCCATTCTCTCCTGGGAGAGAAGGGTCGGGGATGAGAGGAGACGAAGTAACCGTTCCTCGAGTAAGCAAAGAAATAATCTCGAGCCACACAATTAAGCCGTAACCCAATTCTTCAAAATGTCGTTCAAGTGCTCGTCGTCCAAGTCCCCATGATCTGCCAAGGCTTTGATCTTGTCAGTCACAGCCCTGAGCGCATCATCACCAAAATGCAGTCCAAGTTCTTTGGCACGGAAGGCTATCGCGTGTTTGCCCGTTAATTTGCTACCCGTCTGAATGCGTCGTCCCACGCCGAAAACTTCTGGCGGAATGGCTTCGTAAGCGCCCGGGTTGAGGTAAATCGCTTTCAGGTGCATTCCCGCTTTGTGGTTGTAAGCAAATTCGCCTGTTAGGTAATTGTTCCAGGGAATCGGTAAGCCCGTCATTTTGGCAATCATCGCGTCCAGTTCGGGCAGCATCTCGAGCTTGTATTTGTTCATGAGTCCTTGGGGGTCTACGGTGAACATTCGCGCCAGAAACCCACCGAGCGGCGTGATGCCGTTGCGTTCGCCAATGCCAAGAATGGTGGTGTCCACGTGCGTTCCGCCGGCCTCAAGAAATTCGTAGGCATTGGCTACGGCGCAGCCCGTGTCGTTATGTCCGTGAAATTCAATATCGCACGAAACTGCACGGCGCACTTCGCTGGTCAGGGTGTAGACCTGGCGCGGGGTTGCCACGCCAACGGTGTCAGCAAGTCCGACGCGGTTGACGCCCATGCTGGCAACGGCTTTGTAAATCTCGAGCAAGTCCGATTCTTGTGACCTGAACGTATCTTCGGCTGAAAACCGAACTTGAACGTTGTGCGATTTTACGTATTCGATGACTTCGCGGGCGGTTTCGATGATCTGGGCAATGCTTTTGCCGTGACTGAATTCACGCAGGTACGAGCTTGTGCCGAACAGCAAGTCCAGTCCTGCCACGCCCGTTTCGATGGCTACTCGAGCATCACTCATGTGGCAACGCGTGTGGGTGATGACTTTGGCTTTGAGTCCCAGGCTGGCAAGGGTTTCGGCGGTTTTGCGGCTTTCGGGGGTGGCGATTGGCGTGGTGACTTCAATGAATTCGACACCAAAGGCGTCTAAGGCTTTGGCAATCTCAATTTTGTCAGCCAGACTAAAGTTGCCTTTGGCGAATTGTTCGCCTTCGCGCAGGGTGCTGTCGATGATGGACCAGTTGTTGCTCGAGTATTCAGTATCGTTCATTGAAAACCTCTGTTTTGGAATTTCACAGCAAAAAAAATCCGGCTCGAAACGCTCGAGCCGGGGTTACGCAAAGCGTCTTGGGTGTTATCCCAAGTCCCCGGAAAAGTGTTTTTTCGACACCGATTGCATGTCTCGAGTGTATCAAGCTGCATAGATACGCGTCAAGCCCTGGTATACCAAAATTGTACTCGGTCAAAAGGGCTTGTCGGTTTTGTTTGGGTCTGGTCGCAACAGGCTTGTAGAATGTAAAACAATGAAACTTGCATTTGTCGGCGTGGGAAAAATGGGTGAAGCGATTCTCGAGGGCGTGCTCAACTCGAGATTACTTGATGCAAGCGAAGTTGGTGTGATTGGCGGCTCGAGTGGCAAAGCGCAGGAAGTCAGCGCCAAGTACGGCGTCAAGCTGATTGAACGCAGTGACCTTTCCACAGCCGAGCGAGTGCTGATCTGCGTTCAACCCAAGGTTTTTGCATCCGTGTCCGAGTGGGTTTCCAAAGCCGACGCAGGTTTCATCTCGATCATGGCTGGCGTCAACTTAGACCGCCTCTCGAGAAACCTCAATTCCAAACGCGTGGTTCGTGCCATGCCAAACCTTGCTGCGACCATTCACAAATCGGCAACTGCCGTGGTTGGACACGAAAACGCGCACGATTCGGGCGATCTCGAGTTTGCCCAAGCCCTGTTTGCGTCAGTGGGTGATGTCTACGACATTCCCGAACCGCTATTTAATACCTTTACGGGTATGGTCGGTTCTGGTCCAGCTTATGCCGCGATTTTTGCCGAGGCGCTGGCAGATGGCGGCGTGCGGATGGGTTTAAACCGCAAACTGGCAATCGAACTGGCGGGTAAATTGCTGATCTCGACGGGAGAATTGCTGCTGCGACGGGTTCATCCTGGGATCTTAAAAGACGAAGTTGCCAGCCCTGGCGGCACAACCATTGCCGGCATTGCCGAGATTGAACGTTACACCTTTCGCTCGAGCTTGATCGAAGCCGTCCGAGCCGCCACCTTGCGCGGTGCAGAATTGGGGGAGGAAAAATGAAATGGCTCTCGAGCGTTGCGATTTTGTTGGTTTTGTTGAGCTTTTCCTCGAGCGCCCAAAGTGAATACTATCCAAGCAAACCAGGACTGAAATGGGTGTATTCCAACGGCGAGACCCAAGTGTACACCAAAACAACCAATGTCTTTGGGGTGAATGCCGTGATTCTGGCGCACATTTTTGGTGGGTCAACCGTTCAAGAAGATTACATTCAAGTCACCAGCCTTGGCGTCAATTTGATTGGCACCAAACGCAACGGCACGGTGACACAGTACAAACCGCCACTGGCAGTTTACCCAGCCGCTCCGCTTGCCGTCGGCGCACGTTGGAGCAGCTCGAGTAAAGTTGGCAGCAGCGTGGTCGCCATCTCAAGCGCCATCCTGTCGAGTGAAGGCATCAGTGTGAAAGGCGGACGGTTTAACGCCTTTGTGATTCGCCAATCGGTCAGCACCTCGAGCGGTGGACGCAGCGTCAGCGATTTGTATTTTGTGCCTGGCATTGGCACGGTGCGTTACGTGACCGCCGATGGTACGGCGGTGGATCTGGTCAGCCGTTAAGCCTGTGACAAACAGAAATTTACGAACGGGTTTGGGTACGGCGTTTGCGCTCGAGCAGAGCGTATTTAAGAATCTGCCAGTACATTCCCAAACGCCGTGTCATGCCTCTCACAAACCCAAGTTTTTGTTCTTTTAAGCGCTGTGATACGCCCTCGAGGTTCACGAATTTGCAACGCAGTCCCTCGAGTTGAATCTGGTCTGTGATTGCCAGTTCAATCGCGTATTTGCGACTCGCCAGGTCTGGCACTCGAGCCAAGAGCGCCCGAGGAATCGCACGTTGACCGCTCCATTGAGGGGTGGCGCGGTTGCCAAAGTCGGTGATGCCACCGCCGCCACTGAACAAACCAACGGTGGTGTCAGCTTGGTTTTGTCGCAGTGGCTCGAGCATGGCAAGCACGTGTTTTGAGGTTAAGTTGATCAAATCCGCGTCGAGCAGCACAAGTGTTTCTTGGCTCATGCTGGCAACACCAGCCGCCACCGCCCCACCTTTGCCTCGGTTGGGTTGATACTCGAGCACCCTTGCACCTGCGGCTTTGGCAACCCGCGCCGTCCAGTCTGTACAACCGTCCGCGACCACCAGCACCTCACCCAAACCAGACTCGAGCGCGACTTTCACCACGTTGGCGACGGTGGCTTCCTCGTTAAATGCAGGAATGAGAATACCAACGCTGGTGGCTCGAGGGGCAGTCATGTTGCGTTCAGTCTACCGTTTAAGGGCGCGGGACGAATACGTCTTTTAGCGTAACCAGTGCCATGAAGACCAGAACGAAGGCGAAGCCAATAAAGTTGATGAATTCTTCTTGCCCTGGTGCGAACGGACGGCGACGAATGGCGGTGATGGAATTTAATAAGATGCGTCCGCCGTCCAAGCCTGGAATCGGCAGCAGGTTGAAAATCCCAAGTCCAAAATTGATCATGCCCGCCAAGTACAACAGCGCGTAAAAACCTTGGTCGAGGAACGTACCGACCACTTTGACCGTGCCGACCGGACCCGATACATCGGATGGTTTAAAGGCAAACGTGTTAAAAATGCCCTCAAAAATTTTGGAAACGTACAACGGAATCGCACCTAGCAAGGTGGTGGTCGAGTCGCTTAAGGCTTGAAGCGGCGCGACGGGTTGATAAAATTGTTCCGCGCCAATACTGACCCCAAATATCGGACGTTTCTGACCCGCTTTGGTCACGGGCGACCAGTCAAACTTAATCTCGAGGTTGCGAGGTTTTCCGTTCTCGAGGCGTTTGACGCTGAATGTTCTGATGCCATTTTTGGACAGGGAATTGCGAACATCCTGGAAGTCTTTGACGGTTTGATTGTCAACTTTGATGATGACATCCAACGCTTTAAAACCAGCTTTTTCGGCGCTCGAGCCTGCTTGAATGCTGTACAGCTCGGCATTGGTGGTCGTGACGGGTTTGCCTTGACCAACTAAAACCACGGCAATAATCAAAATTGCCAGAATAATGTTTGAAAGTGGGCCCGCAAACAGCACCGCGAACTTGCCCCAGTATCCCAGTTTTGCCATGCCCGTGCTGGGTGGCACGGTGTTGCCATTTTCGTCAATTGTCGGCGTCATGCCTTCAATGTCCACATAACCACCGATTGGCAGTAATGAAATACGCCATTCGGTCCCTCGAGCTTGCCACCGCGCCAAGATGGGACCCATGCCAATCGAGAAGGCTTTGACGTTGACCCCTTGCCATTTTGCCAGCGAATAATGCGCCAGTTCGTGAATGAACACGGCAATATTGATGATGATCAGCCAAACTATGATTGACATAACACTCCAAATCAGGTCGAGAACGACTTCAGTAATTCTGTTGCTCGAGTTCTTGCCCAAGCGTCGGTTGTCTTGATGCTATCCCAGGAAAGCTGTTCGATAGGTGCTTCACTTAACACTTGTTCGATCAGTTTGGGAATGCCGAGGTACGAAAGTTGATGCTCCAAGAAGGCAGTCACCGCAATTTCGTCCGCGGCATTCATGGCAACGGGCGCAACACCGCCGCGTTTTCCGACTTCAAAAGCCAGCTCCAAACACGGAAAACGGTTGAGATCGGGTTTGGAAAGCTCGAGCATCCCTTCTAAATTCAGCGGCTCGAGCGGTGTGCTTGGGCGTGATGGTTTGGTCTCGAGCGCCGCCAGAATGCCGTATTGAATGGCGAGCCGCATGTCTGGAACACCAAGTTGGGCTTTGATCTGACCATCGTTAAAACGCACCAAACTGTGAATGATGCTTTTCGGGTGAACCAGCACGCCAATTTTTTCGATTGGCATTTCATACAAATACATTGCCTCGAGCACTTCAAGCCCTTTGTTCATTAAAGTGCTGCTGTCAATCGTGACCTTTGCACCCATGACCCAATTTGGGTGCTTGAGTGCCATTTCTGGGGTCACGCTCGAGAGATCGGCGGGAGCAAGTCTGAACGGTCCACCGCTCGCCGTCAGAATCAATTCTGCAACGTCACTGATCTGTTCTCCGACCATACACTGGTAAAGCGCACTGTGCTCCGAATCGACGGGCGTTATTCGAGCGCTTGAAGCTCGAGCCGCAGACCACATCAGCGGACCGCCGCAGACCATCGCCTCTTTGTTGGCGAGCGCCACATTGCGCCCAGCCTCGAGCGCCCGCCGTGTGGGTTCTAGCCCTGCCAGCCCAGGAATCGCCCCAACCACGGCGTCAGACTCGAGCGTTGCAATCTCGCACGGGTCTGCCACAACTCGAAAATTGGGTAGAGCGACTCTGGCTTGCTCGAGGATACTCGCGTCCACACTGACCAGTTTTGGTTTAAACTCGAGCACCTGCTGAACAACCAAATCCAGGTTTTTGCCCGCTGCCAGACCCACAACCCGCCAGTCGCGCCAGCGTGCCACCTCAAGCGTTTGCGTGCCAATTGAACCCGTACTGCCTAGAATGCTGATTGAATGACTCATTGACAAAAGATTATTGGGTTTGAGTTTGAACCGCAAGTGACAAGTGCTCAATTGATGACTCCAAGGTGTGCCTGAACAGGCGTACCACGCCATTTTGTATGCAACAAAGAAACTTGAGGTTTATTGCAAATTGGATTGGGGATTGAACGCTGTTAATTATTGTTTGTTGATAACTGTCAACAAACAATAATTAAGTCTGAATCAAAAAAACACCTTCGGGTGCAAATTGAACCCGCTCACTCTCGCCAGGTTTTGCGATCGCAGGGGCATCTCCTGCGATCACACCCTCAAGCCGCCCTGCAACCGTGTCTATCGCAAATTCTGTAGTAGTTCCTAAAAATGCCACAAAGTGCATCGTTCCACTCAAACCAGCGCCATCTCGAGCCACCAACAATGCTTCTGGTCGCACCATGAACCTAACTTGTCCAGATGACAATGATTGTTGATGCCCAAAACTATAATCGTTGAGACTTGCCAGCGTCCCATCGTATTGACCATTTAACTCAAGAACTTATTGGCGTGAACCTGGATGGCAAATACTTACTCGGAACAAAACGCTCCCACTACCCAATTGAAGACACTGGAACAACATTTTGTGACGATCAGCAGCGACCATGCCCGAACCGATTCTGCCCGTTAGCGCCCCAAGCGCGAACAGCCCGATAGGTGCTGTCTTGTGAGCAAGAAGCCCGTCAGCGATCCCGCCCGTGAGGTGCATCTTGGGATCAAGAAGGTGCGTTTTATGGTCAAGGAGGTCGGGTGTTGGCTGGGTTGCGGAATGCGTTGATTTCAATGTTTCATCTTGAAAATCAAAGTGTAATGCGTTATGTACGACGTTTCTCGAGTCATGTTGGTGAGGCGTTGGAATTTCTTAGAATCATGATAAAAGCCTGTTATTAGGTTTACAATTTTATTATCAGGTCACCAACTTTATCATTCACTTACAACAAGCCTCAGAATTTTTTCTAAACGTTGTTCACAGGGCAACCGCAAAGTCGCAATCGAATGCACCAAACAATAATTTAATGCCTTATCGCTGCAAGGGTGCAGCTTCTTGACCCTGACGGCAGCACCTCACGGGCTTGGGTCGCAAGCAGCACCCCTACCAAACACGATTCTTCGTAGGGGCGCAGCAAGCAGCGCCCGCCAGAATACGAGTGCTTTTGTAAAAAACAGGGAATATTCGGACTTTGCGGTTACCCTGACGTTATTCAACAGTGACAGATTTTGCCAAATTCCGTGGTTTGTCCACGTCTTTCCCAAGCATGGTTGCCGTAAAATACGCCAGCAATTGCAATGCCACCACGTTCACAATTGGGCTGACCATCTCGTGTGCCTTTGGAACAAAAATCACGTCATCGGCGTGTCTCGAGGCGTCAGTGTCGCCATCGCTGACCACGGCAATCACTTGTCCTGACCTGGCGCGTACCTCTTGAATGTTGGAAATGGTTTTCTCGAGCAAAAAGCTGTCGGTGGCGATGGCGACCACAGGTAAGTTTTCGTCGATCAACGCGATTGGTCCGTGTTTCATCTCGCCTGCGGCATAGGCTTCGGCGTGAATGTAGCTGAGTTCTTTGAGTTTGAGTGCGCCTTCAAAGGCGGTGGGTGCGTTCACGCCGCGTCCCAAAAACAGGTAATCCCTGGCATTCTTGTATTTTTCTGCAATTCGTTTGATGTTTTCAACCCGTTCAGGTTCGAGGGCTTGTTCAACCAAGCGCGGCAATTCTCGGGCGGCATGAATCAATTCTGCGCCTTTGGCGCTGTCGAGCGTTCCCCTGGCGCGTCCCAGCCAGAGCGCCAGCATCAGCATGGCGCTGACCATGCTGGTATAAACTTTGGTGCTTGCAACCCCGATTTCGGGTCCGGAGTGAATATAGAGCACGTCGTCCACCTCGCGGGTCATGCTCGAGCCTTTGGCGTTGATCACGCCCAAAGTTTTCGCACCGTCTTTTTTGGCTTCGCGCAGAGCCTCCAGCGTATCGATGGTTTCGCCCGACTGTGAGATCACGATTGCCAGGGTGTTTTCGCTGACCAGTGGCTGGCGGTAACGATATTCGCTGGCGACATCGACTTCGACAGGAATGCGTGCCAGTTGTTCGATCATGTATTCACCGACCAGACCCGCATAAAACGCCGTACCGCAGGCAATAATGCTGATGCGTTTAAAGCTTTTGGGGTCAAGGTTGATGTCAAGGTCAACTTCGCCCGTTTCGTCACGCAGGCGTCCCAAGAGTGTGTTGGTCAGGGCTTGCGGTTGCTCAAAGATTTCCTTGAGCGTGTAAGTATCAAACCCACCTTTTTCGGCGGCTTCGGCGTCCCATTCGATGTGCGTGACCTCTCGAGAAACTTCAATACCTGCCAGGTCGGTAACGCGGTAATCGTTGTCGTGAATCACCACCATGTCGCCGTCGTGCAAAAAAATCACTTCTCGAGTGTACGCCAGCAGTGCTGGAACGTCGGACGCCAGGAAGTTTTCGCCAATTCCGACACCCATCACCAGTGGGCTAACTGTTCGGGCTGCCACGATCTCGCGGTGGTCGGCGTGCGTGACCACCAACGAGTACGCGCCACGCACTTGGCGCAAAGCTGCACGTACCGCTTCCTCGAGATTGCCTTTGTACTGATCTTCAATCAGGTGCGCCAGAACTTCAGAATCGGTGTCAGATTTGAAGCTGTGACCTGTGGCGATCAGGCTTTCTTTTAACGGCAAGTAATTTTCGATAATGCCGTTGTGAATAATCACGATCTTGCCGTCTTCGGTGGCATGAGGGTGCGCGTTGACATCGTTGGGACGACCGTGCGTTGCCCATCGGGTGTGACCAATACCGAGCGTTCCGGTGAGCGATTGCCCTTTTAAAGCTTCGGACAGAACACCGAGCTTGCCCGCATTTTTTCTGATCTCGATTTGATTGCCAGTGTTCACAGCGACACCAGCGCTGTCGTAGCCGCGATACTCGAGTTTTGAAAGCCCATTGATCAAAACCTCAACTGCATTGCGGGGTCCAACGTATCCAACAATTCCACACATGAAAACCTCTAACCTGTGACTTGACAGGTTTCGAGCGGTTTTGACCGCTGAAAAATGCTCTTGAGCTGCAAAAAACAGCACGAGCTTGACTCGGGTGTTGAACGCTATTTGGTTTTCTTGGCGGTGCTTGTTCCGCCGATTTCCCTGTGTTTGGGTTGTGACCGTTTTACAACGGGTTTTCCCGCAAACACTTTGTGTTGTTCAGATTTTAAAGGTTTTGATCGCCGTTGTCAGACGATTTTGTTCCCTTGAAGTTTCCGAACTGTTCGGGCGGGTTGGGTGAACCCGAGAGGCATCCGCAGATGATTCGCTTTTCGCCGATTAAGGCTTATCTCGTTAAAGACCTCTACCTCGTCTCCCCTGTTCGAGTGTTCCTCGAGTGGGGACTTGCGCTTCCCGAATACGGTGTTGTTCGCTTGACCTCCAATCCCTCGGGCTTAAACTCGAGCTTTGAAGGTCATGTTACAACATGATGAGTCATATGTGTAACGAACGCACGTTTTGTTCGTGCTTAACGGTTTCGATCTGGCAGCAAGAATGCACGAATGGTTTTAGAACTCGTCCAAATGCCCAAACCGCCCTCTTTGCGCCCATTGGTCAAATACGATTGAATAACCGATTTTTTTACACCATCACTAAGCCAAATCGGTAACCTTCCGCTTGGGTAAGCAAA
>JAYTKL010000451.1:0-2484 GCA_043730305.1 Deinococcales bacterium
ATGCCTCGAGCACCAAATACCAGCCCACAAACCCAAACCCTACTGCAAGCCTTGCTCGAGCAACCCCAAACTTGGCAACATGGCTACGACCTTTCCAAACGCACCAACCTCAAATCAGGCACGCTGTACCCGATACTGGCGAGGCTCGAGGCGAGCGGTTTTTTAGAAAGCACCTGGCTTGAACCAAGCACACCAGGCAAACCACCACGTCACGCCTACCGACTGACCGCTGACGGTACAGCCTTTGCCTTGCAATTGACCAAATCACAACCACTCACTACCTTCAAAACGAGCCAAACATGAAAACCATCGCTCGAGCTTTACTGCGCCTCATCATCAATTATTACCCAAAACCTCAACTCGAGATTGGACGCGGAATGCTGACCGAACTGGAGGAATTGCACGGCTGGGAAGCACTGGAATGGGCGTTCGGCGGAATTCAATTTTACCTCGAGTTAAAAGGAGCAAGCATGTTCAAACATATTCTGGGTATCTCGAGCGTCGTGATTCTGGCAATCCTGGCAAGTTGGTTATATGTAAACCATCAACTCGAGTTGAGCATTGGAGTTCTGGTTGTGGGCGTGATTTTTGCGGCATTCAGTCAACCAAAAAGTGCTTTTTGGTGCGCTTTGACATTGGCATTTATTCTGCCAGTCACGCATTTAACTCAAGCGTATGTGTTCTCGAGCAGCATGTTTCACGAACTGACAGCAAATATTGCGCCAGATTCAATCAAAATGATTTTAACTTCTGACCAAATCCAGGTAACACCCACATATGTCACCCTCAACTCAATAAACTCAACACCGAATTTTCAGATTACAGGTGCGTTTAACTCTGAAAAACAAAATCTTGCACTCGAGTTTAGCCCACAACAGCTTTGGAACATCCAACCAGAAAATTGGAATGAAGTCTCGAGTATGTTCGAGAATCAACCCGTGAAACTCGCATTGTTCGGAATTCCAATTGCATTCTTGCTTACAGCTTTAACCCTATTCTTACGCTCGAGGTTTATAAAATCCCCCCACTAGCAATGTAAACCAAAGCAAAAAAATTGGAGTAGGGTGCGCCCTGCGCACCGTGTTTCAAGCGTTGGTGCGCGGGGCGCACCCTACAGGTTTGGTGTTTTGAAAACGATTTGAACGCTCGAGGATCAACACACTTTGAGCATCATCAAAAAGGCTCGAGAATCCAATTCTCGAGCCTTAAAACTTTTTGTGGTTTAAGTGTTGCTGTACAACACCGCACGTTTGACCTGACCAATAATATCCGTGATCGGAATATCCCTCGGGCAAGCTTCGGTGCAATTGTACGCCGTGCGACAACGCCAAACGCCCGTGTTTTGATTTAAAACCTCGAGCCTCTTCGCGCCGCCTTTGTCTCGGGAATCAAAAATAAAACGGTGGGCTTGAACGATGCTGGCGGGTCCAAGGTACTGCCCGTTCACCCAGAAAATCGGGCATGACGTGGTACAGCACGCGCACAGAATACATTTGGTGCTGGCTTCAAAAACCGCGTGTTCCTCCGCGCTTTGCAAACGTTCTTGAGATGGCGGTGGCTCGTCGTTGATGAAAAATGGCAAGACCGCTTCGTAACTTTCAAAGAACGGTTTCATGTCCACAATCAAATCTTTTTCGACGGTCAAACCACGAATCGGTTCGACGGTGATCGTCTGCCCCAAGTCCTCAATCAAGACTTTGCAAGCCAAACGGTTGCGCCCGTTAATCAGCATCGCATCTGACCCGCAAATGCCGTGCGCACATGAACGCCTGAAACTTAAAGTCCCATCCATTTCCCATTTGATGCGGTGCAAAATGTCCAGAATACGATCTCGTTTGTCCACCTCGAGCGTGTATTCTGCCCAGTATGGTTTCTTGTCTTTTTCGGGATTGTAACGACGGATTTTAAAAACCACCTGCATAGAAGACGCAGTTTTTTGCGTTGGTGATGCTTTTTTCTCGAGTTGCATACTTTGGGTCATATAATTTCCTCATTCCCACGTAAAGGCTGACGCATTTTAAAACCAAGAATTGAATGTCATGCCTGCGCGTTGCGGTGTTTCAGCAAGGGCGCAGCAAGCAGCGCCCCTACGGAAATTTAATACGTGCGTGGTTTTGGTTCGTATTTGCCCAATACAACGTCTTTCCATTTGATTTCGGGTTTGCCAACCTCACCCTTAAAAATCATGGTGTGCTTCAAGAAATTCACGTCGTCACGTTCTTTAAAATCTTCTCTGGCGTGCGCCCCTCGAGATTCACGGCGGTTTAAGGCGCTGTGAACGAAAGCTTCGGCATTCTCGAGCAGGAATCCAAGTTCAATGGCTTCGATCAGGTCGGTGTTGAAACGTTCGCCTCGGTCTGTGATGCCAATGTTTTCGTATCGGGCGAACAAGGTTTTCAAAATTTCGACTTGTAAAGACAGGGTTTCTTCGGTGCGGAAGACGCTGGCGTTGTCCTGCATGGTCTGCTGGAGTTCAGTACGGAT
>JAYTKL010000452.1:0-3902 GCA_043730305.1 Deinococcales bacterium
ATGTCCTGGGTCACACCGTTCATGGCTGTGACTTCGCCTTTGGGGTCAAGCCTTGCCATGCCGTACTCTTCGACCCAAATGTACCCGTGGCTGCTTTGATTCCAGATTCTATAGCTGGCATGGTAAGCCTTTTTGTTTTGCTGGGCACGCCCGGTCATCTCGAGATAAGGTTTTAAGTCTTCGCGGTGAATGTCTTTGTTGCGCAGCTTAAAGGTTGTCCAGGTGGCGTTGTCACCAAGTACCTCGGTGGCATTGTCAGACATGGTCAGGCTGTCATCCTGGATGTGCCAATCCCAGGCAACCATTCTGGCGGCATGAAGCGCCAAATGGGAGCTGATCTCGAGTTGCTTGTTGAATTGCTCGAGTTTTTGCAAGAGTTCGGCACGTTCCAGGGCGTACTTTAACGCCCGCACAATGTCGTCGCCCCTGCCTTGCCCTTTGACCAGAAAATCTTGAGCACCGTTTTGCAGTGTCATCACGGCGGTTTCGCGGTCGCTGATGCCGCTGAGCACCACGATGGGATGATTGGGTGCGAGTGCCCTGACTTTATGAACCGTCTCGAGTCCCTGGGCGTCGGGCAGGGAAAGGTCGAGCAAAATCGCGTCAATGGTGTTTTCCTGCAATACAGCGACCGAATCTTGAAGGCTGGTTTTGTGAATCAGTTCGATACTGGGGTCGGCATCCGAAAGGTACTCCCGAACCAACAAGGCATCGCCAGGGTTGTCCTCGATCAGGAGTATTCTCATGTGCTCACGCCCATAAAGCAATTTCATGAATGAGACGGCAGCCTGACCACGGTCAGCCAAAAATCTTCCAGGCTGCGCACCACTTGCATAAATTTTTCAAAATCCACGGGTTTGGCAATGTAACAATTGGCGTGCGAATGATAACTTCTGGCAATGTCTGCTTCATCCTGAGAGGTGGTCAGAATCACCACCGGAATCACCCGCAAGTCTGGATCGGCTTTGATTTTCTCGAGCACTTCCAAGCCGCCCATGCGCGGTAAATTTAAATCCAGCAAAATAATATCTGGATAAACCGACTGCGGGTTTTTAAGGTAGTTAAAGGCTTCCACGCCATCACGCATGACGGTCATGTTGTTGCAAATTTTACCTTCTAAAAAAGCTTCTCTGGTCAGTTCCACATCGCCAGGGTTGTCTTCGACCAGTAAAATTTCGATCATTTTGCTTGTGCTATTTGGCATGGGTCAATTCCTTTGCGAAGCCTTGAGGGTGAAGTAAAAAGTGGTTTCGTGCTCGGGTTGACTGCTGAGCCAAATGCGTCCGCCGTGATGCTCGATGATTCTTTTGACAATACTCAAACCAATGCCACTGCCAGCAAAGACTTCTCTGGTATTCAGGCGTTGGAAAATCGTAAAAATTCGGTCAAAGTAGGTTTGGTCAATCCCAATCCCATTGTCGCGCACCGAAAAACGCCACTCGTCAGCCGATTCGATCTCGGCGGCAATTTCAACACAATGTTCGGTGTCCGATCGGCGAAATTTTAAGGCGTTGCCAACCAGATTCGTAAAGACCTGCTCGAGCTGACCCTCGTCGGCTGTCACCACGGGCAAGTCTCCAATCACGTTCACTGTTGCACCCTCTTTGGCAAACTCGAGCGAACGCAGCGCCCGTTCGAGCACCGTACCAGAGTCCACCTGTTGCAACTGTGGTTCGTGTCTGCCCAACCTCGAGAATGCCAGCAAATCCTGAATCAGGCGCTGCATTCGGTTCGCACCGTCCACCGCGAAATGAATGTACTGATCGGCTCGTTCGTCAAGCTTTCCCTTGTACCGTTTTTCGAGAAGTTGGGTGTAACTCGAGATCATGCGTAAAGGTTCTTGAAGGTCGTGGGTTGCCACGTACGCGAATTGCTCGAGGTCGGCGTTGGAGCGTTTCAAGGCTTCGCTTCGGGTTTTCACGGCATCATAGGAAGAGTTCAGGCTGATGGCGAGCCGTCCAATTTCGTCTGGACTGATGATTTTGGTTCGCAAGTCCTCGTCGCCGATCTGTTGCGCCTCGGTGGTTTGTTCGATCAAACGCAAGGGTTGCAAGACAAACACTTGCAAACCTTGGCGTACCAGCCAGCCAGCCAAGGCGATCAGGGCAAACATTGTCCAGGGCAGAAATTGAGTCCAGTTGATCAAAACCGTGACCTCTTTTCGGGTATTCAAAAACGCTTTTTGCGATTTATCACTCAGGTCGGTCAGCAGCACCCTCAAACGATCAAAACGAACTTTTCCAACTGGCGCAATCACAGCCTTAAATTTTTCGGCACTCAAGTTACCGAGTTTCAACTGGTTTTGAACCCAAGCAATATACGCAACAGCTTCTGACTTCAGCTCTTTTAATTCGCTCGGAAAGAATGGGGTTTTGTTCAAAGTCTCGAGCGCAGTGCCAGTTTGTTGAAGCCCGAGTTTGTACGGATCAAGAAATTCTGGTTTACCACTGAGCACATAACCACGAAGTCCAGTTTCGACGTTCAACAAACCCGTTTGCAACTCTGCCACGTTCATCAGAACAATTCGGTACGAGGTGGTCAACGCCCATTTTTCTTGCAAACGCCCTGCCACAAAAACCATTGCGACAGTCATAAAAAGCGAAGGAATCAAAATTAAAACCACCATCAGGTCAAGCTTGGTACTGAGCTTACTGCGGTAAAACCAAGCAAAAGGCGAATTGTCTTTGACTGGCGCTACGGTCATGGAGGTTATTATTCAGGTTAAAACCTCGAGCCAAATTGAAGCCAAACTTAAGCCAAGCTGAGGCATTCAACTTGTGTCCAGCCCAGGTATTCAATTTAAACTCAGATACTCAACCGCCAGGTGAATCGCTGCCTTTCTCAGTGGAAAGTTGTTGCTCGTTCATCTGTTCTTCCTTTGCGCCCAAACCACGGCTGGCTTTGGGCGTCGGCGCATCCTTGGGCTTTAATTCTTCATGCAAGGCATCGGCTTCCTTCCTGGGAAGGACTGGAAGTTTTGGTGCTTTTTTCGGGTTCATGCTGACCTTCTGGTTGGCGCATCCAACAAATGTGCCTCGAGAAACCAGAGCTTCTTGTCAATTGCTCGGCTGATTTCGGTGAACAAATCGGCGGTGTCAAGATCATCCTGGGCATCCTTGATGTTTTGCCGCACCAACGCGCCAAACGCCGCCACTCGAGCCACAACCGCTTCCAGATGTTCCTGGCAAGTCACCGCCTGCAAATCGTACTCGGGTAAACTTGAGGTTTGGGCGGCAAGGCGCACCGTGCCGTAGACATAACCGCCCAAAGCCGTGGCGCGTTCGGCAAGCTCATCAACAAAACCCAACACTTCGGCAGCGACCTCATCAAAAAGTTCGTGCACTGCAATAAACTGCATTCCCTTGACGTTCCAGTGCGCCTGTTTGCACTGTGAATAAAGGTCGCTCGAATCGGCAAGACGATCATTCAAAATGCCAATCATCGTCTCTCGAGTTTGGAGTTTCAGGTCAATGCTGTTATCAAACATCACTTTCTTGCTGTCCTTGTTTGTTTTTGGTTTTGCTTCGGTTTTTTTGAGGATTGGTTTGACTGCTGATTTCTTTTGCATGGTCTGCCTCCGATAATGTTACCCATATTGAGGACTGAATCAAGTCAATATTGGGAACTGAATCAAGTCAGAGTCTAAGCCTGGCAATTGTAGGCAAGCTTGTCCTCAACTGAATTTTGACTGAATCGCTCGAGCTTTAAAGACCTTCTTCAGCCGGGCTTCAGTTTGGCTTCAACTAAAACCCGTGGCTGTTGGTTGTAAATTAAAGACTGTGAAACGCATTTTGGTAATCGACGATGATGTCAGCGTTCGTAACTTTCTGAAACGCGGTTTGTCCTTTGAAGGCTTCCAAGTCGAAACCGCCGAGAGTGGCGAGTTGGGCTTGCGTGCCGCG
>JAYTKL010000453.1:0-4872 GCA_043730305.1 Deinococcales bacterium
AGCGTCGAACATTGGCGACCAGAGGGAGTAGCAACAGACAGCGGTTTTCATAGAAGTGAGAGCGCGAAGCGCGTCAACGAATATGAAAACCGCTGTAGAAGCTTTGGTTCAGTTTCAATCTGAGTTGGAATCTGGTTCATTGATCACACTTGAAGATCAAAAATCACGAGCACGAATTCTGCCGATACAACTTCGGAACTAGAGCCTCGAGCATGTTCTCGAACCGCCAACCTTGTTAAGATTCATTATCATGTTTTCCCTCAATTCAGACCAAACCGCGATTCTCGAGATGGTTCGTGATTTTTGTAAATCCGAAATCGCGCCGCTTGCCGCGCAGTATGACCGCTCGAGCGAGTTTCCTTGGGAGCAGTTAAAAGCGCTTGGCAAGATTGGGCTTCTGGGCGCGATGATTCCCGAAGAACTTGGTGGTTCTGGGCTTGATTGCGTGACTTACGCTTTGTGTCTCGAGGAGATCAGTGCGGCGGATGCCAGCGTGGGTGTGATTGTCAGCGTCACGAATGGTTTACCGCAGCAAATGCTTTTAAAGTACGGGTCACTCGAGCAGCAACAACAATTCCTGATGCCCCTGGCAAAAGGCGAGAGGCTGGGCGCGTTTTGTTTGACCGAAGCCAACTCGGGTTCGGACGCGGCAAGCTTGCGTACCAAAGCCACCCGCGATGGTAACGATTGGCTGCTCGAGGGGCAGAAGGTTTGGATTACCAGCGGTGGGCAAGCCGACACGTACCTGGTCATGGCACGAACCGACGATGTGAAGGGCGCTCGAGGCGTGAGTTGTTTTGTGCTCGAGAAAGGAATGCCAGGTTTAAGTTTTGGCAAGCCCGAAGAGAAAATGGGTTTGCACGCCGCGCACACGACCACCGTGCAATTTGATGGCGCTCGAGTGCCAGATTCAAACCGCATTGGAGGCGTTGGCGAAGGTTTGGTGATTGCCTTATCGAGTTTGGACGGTGGTCGAATTGGCATTGCCATGCAAGCCATCGGCATTGCCCGCGCCGCCTTTGAAGCCGCCAGGGATTACGCCATGCAGCGTGAACAGTTCGGCTCGAGGATTTCTGAATTTGAGGGCATCAGTTTCAAGATCGCGGACATGGCAACCCGCATTGAAGCCTCGAGATTGCTGGCGTTACGTGCCGCGAGTTTACGTGACGCGGGCAAGCATTACGCCAAAGAGGCGAGCATGGCAAAATTGTTCGCCTCAGAGACGGCAACGTTCGTGACTAAAGAGGCGATTCAGATTTTTGGCGGCAACGGTTACAGCCGCGATTATCCTGTCGAACGCCATTACCGCGATGCGAAAATCACCGAGATTTACGAGGGCACTTCTGAAATTCAGCGCCTGGTCATCTCGAGACAGATTTTTAGGGAATTCAAGCACTGAGAATTCGCTCTGCATTCGCGTACACGTTAAACCGTTTATCACGCAAAAAACCGATCAAGGTCAAATCAAATTCTTGTGCCAGTTCAACCGCCAAACTCGAGGGCGCACTGACACTTGCCAGAATCGGAACGCTGGCAGCAACACATTTTTGCGCGATTTCAAAACCGCAACGCCCAGAGGTCAGCATGACAAAATCTTGGGTTTCAATAAGATTCTCGAGCAGCATATAGCCAATCAATTTGTCAACCGCATTGTGCCGTCCAACATCTTCTCGAGATGCAATTAAATTGCCGTGAACGCTGAACAATGCCGCCGCATGGATGCCACCCGTTACATCAAAAACATTTTGTGATGCGCGTAATTTGTCTGGAAGCTCGAGCAAAGTTTTGGCGTTGATTTGCACTCGAGATTTTATTTTTTGCAAGCCTCGGGTTTTCAGATTCTCGAGTGACGCCGTGCCGCACACGCCACAGGCGCTCGAGGTCAGGGTTTTGCGTTTGAAATGCTCGAGGCTTGGATTCGTGTGCAATTGCACAACAACGGTATTCTCGAGTTCATCATTCGGGTCATGCGAAATTCGGTACACATCGTTCGAGTTTTGAATTATTCCTTCATTAAACAACCAACCCAAGCACAACTCGAGATCATGCCCAGGGGTTCGCATGGTCGTGTTCAAAATTTCATTGTTGACGCGCAACTCGAGCGGTTCTTCAGTCACCAGCACATCGTCACGCTCGACGAAAAAGCCATCCTCGAGGGTTGTGATTCTGGTTTTGGTTTGGGACTTCAAAAACCACACCCATGTTGAAAAAAGTAATGCGAGGCTTGGGCAATCACAAGCGACCACGCCTTATTGTTTTTGTAGGGGTGAACCTCGTGTTCACCCTCCGAAATACATCGCATCTCTCGAGCATCAAAATTCATGCGTTCAATCCGCCGCCACACCCAAGGTCACAAGCTCGAGTTTGACGGTGGCATTGTAATCTGGCACGTGACTTTCGCCTGATCGTTTGTGCGCGTCGAGCAAAACATTGCCTTCGGGCCAGTGGACTTGAAGATTGCTGGGTTTGACGGGCGCAATCAGAACCTTACCAAGGTATTCACCAAAACTCGAGATCAGTTTGACCGCATCACCGTCTTGCAAACCAAGTTTTGTGGCGTCAGTTTGCGAGATCAAAATCGCGTCCCTGGTCGCGCCGTTTAAGGCATCTTTTGCAGCGTGAATCATGGAGTTAAATTGCTTGCCGCGCCGCGTCGAAACCCTAAATTCGCCTTCGGGTAAAAGGTCGCGTTCGAGGTTGAAACTCGAGAAGACGGCTTTGCCTTCTGGTAGTGGGAAAATTCCACCTTCGCATAATCTTGCGCCGCCATATTGAAAGCTGTCACTGCCATGCTCGAGTTTTTCGATGCCCGCGTAAAAGGGTACGACTTTGGCAATTTCGGCTCGGATTTCTTGGGTGCTCGAGAAGCCAAGTTTGCCCGCGATTTCGGGTTTGACCAGTCTTGCCACCTCGAGCAGCACATCCCATTCTGATCTGGCAGCCGTCACTTTGGAACCCGTTATTTCTGGCGAGAGAATCACGCGGCGTTCGGTGCTGGTTTCGGTGATGCCTCCAGGCACTTCGTAACGCGTGGTGGCGGGCAGTAAAATCACCTCTTGACCGTCAACCAGCATTTGCGAACTGAGCACAATGTCTTGGTGGATGCGTAACGGCACATTCTCGAGCGAGGCTTGCACGGCTTTGGGGTCGGGCATCACCTCGAGAAAATTACCACCAACACTCCAGAGCACGTCAAGTTTGCCGGCACTGGCAGCGTCGAGCATTTCGGGGGCGCTTAATCCAATTCGAGCAGGCACTTCAAAACCCCAGTGTTGCTCGAGTTCCTTGGCGTTTTCTGGCGTGATCGGTTTGCCGCCTGGCAGGGCGGTGGCGTAAGCGCCCATTTCCGCGCCGCCCTGCACGCCCGAATGCCCTCGAATTGGCACGAGTCCGCAGTGTTCGCGTCCGACAAAGCCTCGAGCCAGCGCCAAGTTAACGATGGCGCGAACGTTGTCCTCGCCGCTGGCGTGTTGCGTGATGCCCATGCTCCAGATCAACACCGCGCTTTTGGCTTCGCCCAATAACTGCCCTAAGGCTTGCATCTCGAGTTTGCTGCTGCCCGATTGCGCTTCCAGAGTTTCCCAACTTGTAGCCTCGAGCATGGTGCGGGTGGCTTCAAAATTGCTGGTGTGATTGGCAATAAACCCCTGGTCTTCAAGGTTGTTGTGCAGAATATGTTTGAGTGCGCCTGAGAGGAATGCGGCGTCGCCACCAGTGTTGATTAAGTGCGTGCGTTCGACCATTCTCGTGCCAAAAACCGCGCTTTCTGGGATACTCGGAATCCAGTAGCGTTCCATGCCAGGCTCACGGTACGTGTTGATGCTGACAATTTTCGCGCCCGCTTTGACGGCATAATACAGGTATTTGGTGGCGACAGGTTGATTGTTGGCGACATTCGAGCCGATAAACAAAATGACTTCCGTGCCAATCCAATCCGCATAACTGCAAGTGCTGGCTGCCACCCCGATGCTCGCCTTCAGAGCCACCGTGGAGGGCGCGTGACAAACCCTGGCGGCATTGTCTATGTTTGGGCTGCCCATGCCTCTGATGGCTTTCTGGGCGGCGTAGTAACCCTCGTTCGGCATTCCCCGCGAAGTCAGGTAGAACCCAAGACGGTCTGGACTCGAGGCTGAAATTCGGGTTGCAATGGTTTTGACGGCTTCATCCCAAGAAATACTCGAGAATCCCGCCTCACCTTTGCGGCGAATCATCGGATGAGGAAGGCGTCCGAGTTCGCGCAGTTCCGCACTCGAGCGGGTTTTGAGGCTCGAGATATTGGACAGCACATTCAAGTCAAACGGCGGCATGGTGTTTAAACGCAAAAGGCGCAAGCGAATGTTGCACAAGTGCGGTCCCGACAGTGTCCAATCGCTCAAACCTTTCGTGCCAAGCGCACAACCATCGCAGACGCCCTCGTTCAAAATTCGCCAAGCCCTGGGCAACTCATCACGGTTTTCCCACAGGGCACGGGTCAACTCGAGGTAATTGTTTGGGCGTTGCTCGCCAAAACCAAAGGGTTTCCAACTCGCCCAGTGTTTGGGATTCCAGCTTTTCTCGAGTTTCATGCGAGAAGTCTACCTAAAACAACAGCAATCGCAAGCCACTGAAAAACGCAAACACCAGGGCAATCCGTTCAAACCAAACTTGATTGATGCGCTCGAGTATCGGTTTGCCCAAAAAAGCGCCCAGCAGCACGAACGGCACGAGTTTCAGATCAAACAACAAACTCTGAGCATTGATGATGCCCAAGTTGACCCCGAACGGCACTTTGAACAGGTTCATCACCAAAAAATACCAACTCGACGTACCAATAAACTCGAGTTTTGGTAGTTTCATGGCGAGCAGGTACACGCTCATGATCGGACCTGCGGC
>JAYTKL010000454.1:0-7963 GCA_043730305.1 Deinococcales bacterium
CTCGAGGATTTCGTGGTGAGCCTTCCGATTTTGCTGGATGATATGCTGATCTTGCGCTGATGCTACGATTTTCTGCCATTGCTTTTCTTCTGGTTGCCTTGTTTGGAGTGCTGGCTTTTTTGTTGCTCACCGATTCTTGGGTCGCCACCTCGCAGCACCTGGAAGCCAAACCCATTCCCGCTTTTTACGCTGGTGGGTTAAAGCAAGGTTCTGGCGGGCAACTCGAGTACGGTAGTGTTAAACCTGAGGAGTTGTTCTTGCCTTCGCCCGCCCGAAACTCGAGCAACGTTTTATTGCCGAACAAGGCTTTTCCCGACCCGAATGCTTGTGGTTCGTGTCATGTCGGCATTCATGATGCTTGGAGTCAAAGTTTGCACGCAAGGAGTGCTACGGACGGGTTGTACTTAAAAGTCAAAGAGCAATTTGTGGTCGAACGCGGCGAACCTGCGGTGCGACTTTGCGCGGCGTGTCATGCGCCCGTGGCGCTCATAACAGGTGAGGTGGGTTTGTACAACCGCGAGAGCGCCTCAAGCAAGCAGGGCGTGTCGTGTGCGTTTTGTCATTCGCTCGAGTCGGTGCATTCGGATTCTGGCGGGTGGTTGTCCAATTCCGCTCGAGTGCGTGGGTACGTTGGCGGGGATGTGTTTGCGGCTGGGAACAATCTAGCGAAAACCTTGTTAAATGCCAAACCTCGAGTGCATCAGGAGGACATGGTTCGTCCTGTGCTTGCGAACGGTGAGGTGTGCAAGGCGTGTCACGAGTTTAGAATCAATAACGTTTTGGTGCAGAGCACTTGGTCTGAATACAAGGCGTCTTTGTTTGCGGCTAAAGGTGTCTCGTGTCAGTCGTGTCATTTCTCGAGAAGCGGTGCTTCTAACGCCTTAGAACCTGGCGAGGTGGCGCTTGGGCGCTCCAAACCGAGCGTGCAATGGCATCGCTTGCTGGGTGGCAGCACGATGATGGCCACGAACCCAGATTCCAACTTGGCAAGTCTAAAACACGCTTTAAAACTCGAGGGAATGTTTAAATCTGGGACGCTCGAGGTTCAAGTCTCTAACATTGGCGCCGCCCATGCCATTCCAACGGGCGTTGCCGATCTACGGGAGTTGTGGCTCGAGGTGCAGGGTTTGGATGTTGCTGGACGAACAGTATTCTCGAGTGGCGTGTTGGATGCGGCTGGGGTTTTTAAGGCAGGTACTCGGGTTTTTCATCAGGTGCTTGCCGATGAAAACGGCAATTCAATTGTACGGCATGACATTTGGCGAGCAAAACGCATTGCGGTTGACACCCGAATTCCTGCGGGTGGTTCGCGGCTCGAGGTTTACAAACTGCCAGAATCGGTTGTGAAAACCCAGGTTCGATTGTTGTGGCGCGATGTGCCTTCAGATTTTAATGCGTGGGTGCTTGGTTCGAATAGTGACAAAAACCCGGCGCATCTGATTCAAGAACTCAGGGTATCGCGTTAAAACACTCGAGTTTCGCGCTTCCTGTGTAGAATCAGAGCTACATGGCTGACAATGCAACGTATTTCTTCCAAGAAAAAATCGCTGAGATGCTCGAGCGTCGCAAAACCGTGCAAAACGGTGGCGGCACAGAACGTATCAAGAAACATCACGATGCGGGAAAGTTAACCGCCCGAGAACGGATTCTCGAGTTGTTGGACGAGGGCAGTTTTGTCGAGTTGGGCGCGTTTGTCGAGCATCAAGAGACGGGTTTGATGGAAGGCATCGAAGCGCCAGGCGAGGGCGTGGTGACGGGTTTTGGTACGGTGGATGGGCGCAAAATTTGTGTCTTCAGCCAAGACTTTACGGTTTTGGGCGGCAGCCTTGGCAAAATGCACGCCGGCAAAATCAGCAAGGTCATGGATTTGGCGGCTCGAGTGGGTTGTCCGATTGTTGGTCTGAACGACAGCGCTGGCGCTCGGATTCAGGAGGGTGTGGACAGCCTTTCGGGCTACGGCGAGGTATTTTACCGCAATGCCATTTACTCTGGGGTTGTGCCGCAAATCAGTGCGATTCTTGGACCTTGTGCGGGCGGTGCGGTCTACAGTCCAGCCCTGACCGATTTTATTTTTATGGCACGCGGCTCGAGTTACATGTTCATCACCGGTCCTGAAGTCATCAAAAGCGTGACCCGTGAAGATGTCAGCTTTGAAGAATTGGGCGGCGCGGACGTTCACAACAAGAAATCTGGTGTGGCACATTTCGAGTACGACAATGACAAAGCCGTGATTGCAGGCATCCGAGATTTGTTGGGCTATCTTCCCTCGAGCGCCAAAGAAAAACCTGCACTCAAACCCAGCAAAGATTCTAAAACTCGAGCGACCCCAGAACTCTTAGAGATTGTGAATCCCGACCAGCGCAAGCCCTACCCGATGATCGATGTGATCCATGCCATCGTGGACGACAAAGCTTTTCTCGAGGTGCAACCCGAGTGGGCAAAAAACATGATTTGTGGTTTTGCGCGGCTTGGCGGGCGCAGCGTTGGAATTGTGGCGAACAACCCGCGTCAAATGGCTGGGGTTTTGAACATTGATGCCTCGGACAAAGCCGCACGGTTTATTCGCACCTGCGACTGTTACAACGTGCCAATCGTGACCCTCGTGGATGTCACTGGCTTTTTACCAGGGGTTGCCCAAGAGCATCAGGGCATCATTCGGCACGGCGCAAAAATGCTTTACGCTTACGCCGAAGCCACCGTTCCCAAAATCACGCTGATTGTCCGCAAGTCCTACGGCGGCGCGTACCTCGCCATGAACAGCCGTGACATGGGTGCAGATGTGGTGCTGGCTTTCCCCAGTGCTGCGGTTGCCGTGATGGGCGCGGACGGCGCAGCCAACATCATTTACCGCCGCGAAATTCAAGGCTCAGTCAACCCAGAGGCGACCCGTGCCAGCAAAATTGCCGAGTACAAAACCGCATTTGACAACCCGTACGTTGCCGCCGCTCGAGGTTACATTGACGACGTGATTCGACCCGAACAGACCAGGGCACAACTGATTTTGCACCTTGAGATGCTTGAGAATAAAACAGAATCGCGCCCGTTCAAAAAGCATGGGAATATACCGCTTTAAATCAGTCAATCACAGACGTTAACGCGTTCGGAATGCGCAATTCGTGTTGACGCCAAGCCAGAATCAATGCGCCAGCGCCCCAAGCGCCGCCCAGCAACCAGAGTGAGACCGCCAGCACTGGAATCAGCAACGTCAGGGCGTACAAACCCAGACCCAGCAGACTTCCAACCCACGGCTCGAGCTTCAAATCCAGACGTTTCAAGATCGAATCTCCGAGCATACTGCAACTCAGACCCATGCCAAAAGTGAGGGCAAAAATCGTGAAACTCGAGATGAGAATGGCAAATGGCGCTCCGACCAGACTCAGACCGCCCAGGGTCGCCAGTGGCAGCGTCAAAATCACCAGCAGCAACCCGATGCCCGTGGCGCGTCCAGCCTCGAGTTTAAAATGACGCTCGAGCTTTTTTTCCCAGTTAAACAGTTGTAAGGCGGCGGAACAGGCGGCGATCACCAGCAAGTACACCCAGTGCCAGTTGTCCGAACCGAGCAGGTTTTTGAACGGTTGCAACGCGCTGGCGGCGCTCAAACCAGGCAGGTTGGCGCTCTGGGCTGGAATGTTTTGAATGGCGTCACTGTGAAAACGACCCAGAACCGCGCTGACACCGCCAACCTTGCGGGTGTCGGCTGACAGGTTCACGTCGCCCAAAAACGTCATGACCTTGCCTGTCACGCTGGCACGTGGCTCGAGCCTGACATTGCCGCCAATGCTGACCACGTCGCCTTTGACCGTACCACTGACGGTAATGTCACCACCAAAACGCACGATGCTGGCATTGTGAACCCCAGCGATCACGCTCGAGCCAAAGAACGGTGCGGCTTGCGGCAGTACCAGCGCGGCGCAAATCCCAAAGGCAATGGTGCTGGCGAGCGCCCCAACATTGCGCCTCGAGCCACTGGCAAAGGCTGCAAGAAGCGTGACCACCAAGGCAGATACGATCAAACTGGCAGGCAACGCCTGAACCAAATCGATCACGGCTCGAGCGGTCACGCTGGCATAATTCCAGGACAGTCCGATCAAGCCCAGTCCTGCACCAGCCAGCAAGGTAAAGACAAAATACAATGGTGTGCGGTCAGGGTTTTCACCGATCAGCGCATCCTTGGCGGCTTGAGACGAAATTCGATTCGCAACCTTTGCCGCAAACGAGGCGGGAGCATGGACGCGCGGTATTCCAGCCAGAACACCTTCGAGCGTGACCACTGGCGGTTTGCTCAGTTCGGCGTCCAAGGCAATGCTGGCGGCAAGTTGCTGAGCAAAACCATCAGGGGCGCTCACTCGAGGAATGGCGGGAATGGCAGATTGCAGGGCGTGATCTGCAATCGCTTGCGACATTTTTGCCGCAAAACTGTCCGGTGCGCCAACCCGAGCAACACTGGCAAGCATGGCATCTTGAGCAATCTCGTTGGAAATTTGAAAGGCAAAATGTTCAGGGGCAGCAACTTTGGGCAGCAACTCGAGATGCTTGGTTAACGTTGCACTGCTCGAGATTTCAGTGGCTGTGAAGGTCATAAAATTCGGAGGTGCATGAATGCGTTCCAGCCCCTCGAGCAACTGACAAGCCTCGAGTTCGCTGATGACACTTTTGGCAAACCCCAACGGTGCCCTCACCCGAGGCAAGCTGTGAATGGCTTGCGCGATCACATCAAATTCGTTCGTCACTCGACCATCACCTTCCCCTCGAGCAGCCCAGCCAAGAGTTCCTTGCCGCGAAACACGCGCGACTTCGCCGTGCCGATGGCGCAATTTTGCGCCACGGCAATTTCGTCGTAACTCAGTTCGTCCATAAATCGCAAAATCACCGCCGAACGGTACTCTTCTGGCAACTCGAGCAACGCCGCCCGAACCCGCTCGGCATTTTCGTTGTACTCGGCGCTGGCTTGCGGACCATCGGTGAACGCCATCGGTTCAAAACCCGAATCGCTGGCTTCCTCGATTGAAAACTGGCTGTGTTGCTTGCGACGGTGCTTTTCGATCTGACAGTTGCGGGCAATGGCATACAACCACGGCAAGAACTCCTCGCCAGATTTGAAGGTTTTAATCCCCTTCCACGCCCGAAAAAATGTTTCCTGGGTCAAATCCAGCGCATCGGTGTACGACCCCTCGAGGTGAAACAAGTAATTGACCATGCGATCTTGATGCTCGAGGATCAAAGATTCCCAGCAGGTCTGGTCACCGATTTTTAATTTCTCGAGGTTGACAGAAGTCATTTCAAAACTCATACGTGGGATTCATTGTAGAAGTTCCCGAGCGGCTTGAATAGGGGAGAAGATGTCTTAAGGTTTAGGTCAAATATCAAGCTCCTCAAAGTTCAACCCTTCAAGGCTCGCTTTTGCGGCATCAAAAAATTCGGATGGTACGATTGATTTTAGGTTTTCAATTGACTCAAAAACCTCAAGTTTATATTCACCCTCGCCAGAAAGCCCCTGAATTACTGACTCTGTGAGACTGAGAATTGTTTGTGTGTGAAGTGCAATCTTGCCACGTTTTGTTTCAAATGCGGTGTAGCGCATTGTTGGTTGTGATCCACTTGAATCACTTGCCACAAAACCACGTGCGAGTTGGCGACCTGTGAAGCGTTTTAGGACAACTGCAACGCTACCTACCTTCACTTCAAAATTTTGCATACTGTTGTTTTCCTGAAGTCGCTCCTTAAGAAAGCGACGCAATGCTTGAACAATTGTTGAAGAAAGATTTCCTCCAGCCATTGCCTGAGCCTGGTCGAAAATAGGTAAATCGGCTTCAGAGATATAAATTGTTTTTTGTGGCATCAGAACATCACCTCGAATATAAGTATACAAATAAGTATATGTATAGTCAATAATACTTGATTCCATGTCTTAAAACCCATCTCTGTAGGCTAAACCTTGGAGCGGAATTCACGCGGCGCTCGAGCCTGAAATGCCAAAAAATTACGCTGGTATCGCACTTTACGCACATTTCACCATGAACGATACCGGATGGAAAACCCTCGAGACTGAATTTAACCGCAAACCTTGATTCGCTGGTTCGAGCTTTTAAGTTTGAATTAAAATCCTAAACGGTGACAAGTTCAGGCTTTTTCGCCATGTTTGGAATCATCTGTCCGTGCGCCTCGAGTAAATCATCAACCAGATTATGAATTTGATCCAGATCGAGTTCCGCAGCCGTGTGCGGGTCCATCATGGCGGCGTGATAGACATGATCGCGGTTGCCAGTCAGGGCGGCTTCGGCGGTCAGTTCTTGCACGTTCACGTTGGTGCGCATCATGGCGGCGAGTTGCGGCGGCAACATGCCAATTTTGGTCGGTTGAATACCGTTTTTGTCTATCAGACACGGCACTTCGACGCAGCAATCGGCTGGCAAATTATCAATCAAACCCTTGTTCGGCACATTGCCGTAAATCACCCTTGGTTGACCCGTTTCCAAGCTGTGAACAATCAAACTACCGTATTCGACGCTGCGTTTGACCTCGAGTTTCTTGTTTTCATCCTCGAGTTCAGCCCGCAAGGTTTCCCATTTGGCAATGTTCAGTTCGCAACGGCGAATGTACTCGTCAATGGGAATGTTGAACCGCTCGAGCAAATCTGGGCGGTTGTTTTTGATAAACCACGGCGTGTATTCGGAAAAGTGCTCGCTCGATTCGGTCACAGAATACCCAAAGTGTTTTAAAACCTGATAACGCACCGCATCGGTCAAGCCCCAAGGCATGTCGGCAGTCACACGGTTTGTAAATTTGCCGCGCTCGAGAAATTCGCGCAGTTTGGGGTACAAGTTCTCTTTTTTGCCGTCCCGGTGGTGACGCTCGAGCGTCAGGTAAAACGCCATATGGTTGATGCCCGCCACCAAATAATGCACTTCTTCTGGTGGAATTCCCAGGTCTTGCGCGAGTTCTTTGGCGGTGTGCGGCACGCTGTGGCACAAACCCACCAGTTTGATTTTGCTGGCTTTTGATAATGCCAAGCAGTTCATCGCCATTGGGTTGACGTAATTAAGGTGCAGCACATCAGGGCAGAGCCGTTCCATGATGCGGGTGTACTCGAGCAGCACGGGAATGGTGCGCAAGCCGCGCATGATGCCGCCAATGCCCAGGGTGTCGGCAATGGTTTGTTGCAGACCGTACTTTTTTGGAATCTCGAAATCAATGACCGTACTTGGTTTGTAACCCCCGACTTGAATCATGCTGATGGCGTAATCTGCACCGTCCAAAGCGAGTTCAGCGTCTGTGGTGGCAACAATTTCGGGTTTGACGCCGAGCGCTTCTGACACTTTTCGCGCCACGACCACCGAGGTCTTAAGGCGCTCACTGTCAATGTCGAACAAGAAGATTCTCGAGTTTGACAGCTCTGGGTAACTGAGAATGTCGCCCAAGAGGTTTTTGGCGAAAACGGTGCTGCCCGCACCAATCAGGGTTATTTTGGCTTGTCTCACAGGTTAAAACTCCTTTTTGAATTTGCTCGAGACAACTCGAGGGCTAAGGCTTACGGTTTTGTTTTGATCATTTTTGGAAATGATTCTTTTGCGGCAAGCAATAATAACGTCATTTCGCCGATATTCCAGTAAAAGTGAATCGCAACGCGTGGCAGTGTGGTTAAACCAGGAATTCCACGGCAAATCGAGAAGTTGACGGCATTTGAAACGTTCCGCTCGAGGATACCAGTTCAGCCTTGAATGTTGTTGAATTGCAATTCAGCTCTGTACCTCTTCAATGAAAATGCAGTACAATCAGTGACTCATTACATCGGGTTGTTCTTGGCAAGAATTCAGTTGATCCCAAAGAGGATTTTGATTTGCGAATGGAGTAACGTGTACGCCCGAATCATCACCAGTCAATTGAAAATTGGAACGCTTCCAGAAGCCACCAGCATCTGGCGGCAATCGATTGTTCCAAGTCTCGAGAACACCAAAGGTTTTCA
>JAYTKL010000455.1:0-4514 GCA_043730305.1 Deinococcales bacterium
TCAAACCTCGAGCCTGCCATGCTGATGCACTGGCAAGCGTTTTCGAGTTTGATTTCGCAAGCCCGCACGCTGCCTGCCATTGCCCAGATCGCGGCTCGAGCGGGGCTTGAAGCCAGCAACGCTCGTTCGGCTCGGGTGATGATGCTCTTGGAGGACGCTCTGGAAACCTTGGCAGTGGCGAACGAGGTTGGAGTCTCGAGCGTCGCAAGCCCGCAGCGACCCAGCCCGACAGGTGCATCTTTAGGGTCAAGACAGGTGCTATCTTCAGCGACAAGAAGTTTTGATGGTGCGGGTTTGAGCTTCGAGACGGTGGCGTTTGATGGGATTTACAAGGAGGCGCTGAAAAAAGACCGTCTGATATTTGAAAATGAAAGCGTCATCGTGCCGCTTCTTGCCAGAGACCGAATGGTCGGGATTCTCGAGGTGCTGGGAACGACTGAAGTGTTGGCGGAACGCTTAAAGTTGTACACCAGTTTGATCGCCCTTTCGCTCGAGGCGGCGACGCTGCACACCGAACGAACGCGGCGTGAGCGCGAGGCTCGAGCGTTGGCGGAACTTTCCAAACGCATCGGTGAAACGCTCGAGCTTGAAGAAATTCTAGAGCGCAGTTTGGAATTTGCGGTGAAAAGCTTGCAACTCGAGCGCGGGATTCTGGCGCTGTACGACGATGTGCGCGAGCAAACCAGCATTGACCGCGAATTTTTTGCTTTTGGTTTTGAAGCGATGACAGAACCCAGTTTGAGTATTTCCCCAGAATCATTCGAGCGTCTGGTGCGGCGCAATCAACCGATTTTGTCTAACGATGTCAAAGCCTCCAGTCGCAGTTATGCCGCAGGACCCCGCGAATTGGGGGCGGAAGCCTTCTTGATGCTGCCACTGTCAGCCCGAGGTAAACCCTTGGGCGTGTTGTATCTGGACACCACCCGCGCCAGCTTAGAGATCAAAGAACGCGAGGTCAGTTTGGCGCAAGCCCTTGCAGAACAGGCATCTCTGGCAATCGAAAACGCGCGACTGTTCGATGAAGCCGTGTCTCGAGGGCGTGAGTCGCGGGTGTTGCTGCAAACCGCCAGGTTGACCAGCGCGACCTTGGAGCTGGAAGATGTGCTCGAGGCATTGGCGAATGAGATCAGCAATTCGCTCGAGTTGGAACGCTGTTTCGTTGGGTTTTTTGCCAGCGTCCAGGAGAATTCTGCCGAAATTGGCAGGCTTCACGCCTTCGGTTTTGAAGATGACCTCGAGACCTTCAGACCGTTCATCATCGCCGAAGATGCTTTTCAGCAACTTCTCGAGGAACGCTCGCCCGTGGTGCAAAATGGCGCGGCGGTGGATGAGGCTTGGCAAGATCAGGGTTCGGCGCTGCTTGGTGCTCAGACTTGTGTGATCGTGCCCTTAACCGTGCAAGGCGCGGTGATCGGGGTACTTTATGCCGACACAGTACGACCAGGAGCGCGACTTTCAGACCGTGACGCCAGTCTGGCGCTGGCAATTGCCGACCAGGCTGGACTTGCCATTCAGAATGCAAGATTGTTCGCCCGCATTCAAGCCCAGGAAAGCCATTACCGCCTTCTTGCCGAAGCCGCCCACGACCTGATCGTGACCACCGACCTGGACGGCATCGTGACCTATGCCAACCCCGCCACGCTCGAGGTGCTGGGTTTTGCCCCAAGCGAACTCGAGGGGAAGATTTTCGAGCATTTTCTCGAACCTGACGCGGCACTGGCGGCACGCCGCGCCTGGCGCGAGATGATTGCAGGGTCAGATGATGACCTTCATGCCAGGGACGCCTTTACGTTTGAGGGCGGCGTCAAACGCAGTGACGGCAGCACGGCGTACCTCGAGATCAAACTCAATGCGCTGCGGTCTGACCGGCGTGTGGTCGGTGGTCTCGCCATTGCCAGAGATTTGAGCGAGCAGCAAAAACTGGCGGACGAAATCGCGCAGCGCGGACTCGAGGCGCGTCGCACCGACGAATTGCGGAGTTTTCTGGCACTGTTCACCCAAGCCCAGGAAGAGGAACGCCGCCGCATCGCCAGGGAATTACATGACGACACCGCGCAAACATTGGTTGCCATTGCCAGACGCCTTGACCGACTCGGCGGGATGCTCGAGAGCCTGCCCGAAGCGAGAGCCAGAACCGCCGACATTCGCGGCGACGTGGACAGCGCCATCGACAGCGTGCGCCGATTCTCGAGAAACTTGCGCCCCAGCACCCTGGACGACCTTGGCTTGCTCGCCGCGCTCGAGTGGTTGTGCTCGCAATCGCGCACCAGTGCCAGGCTTGAAGTTTCAGGACGTGAACAACGCTTAAAACCCGACCTCGAGCTAACGCTTTTTCGGGTGGTTCAAGAGGCACTGACCAACGTGGACAAACACGCCAAAGCCACCAGCGCCGCGATTCGAGTGATGTTTGACGCGGTTGGTAATCTTGATCATCCTCCTGGTGTGTTGGTCAGCGTGATTGACGACGGCGCAGGATTCTCGAGCACCCCCGAAACCGAAGCCTTCACGACCCTTGCCGCCAAAGGGCATTTGGGCTTGGCGGGAATGCGCGAACGGATCAAACTGGCGGGTGGGGAAATGAAGCTCGAGTCTGAAATTGGTTTTGGGGCGAAATTAAGTTTTTGGTTTCCGATTTAGTTTGTTGAGGTCGTGGAACTAAGCAAACATTGAATCTCAAAATGAGGAAACCGAACCTTGAGTTGGTAAATTATGCTTTTTATGCTATTTTGTATTCGTGAATGTGATTGCACTTCGCACACTTCGTGAGTTCTGGAATATGTACCCCGAAGCAGAAAGTGTGTTGCGCGATTGGAACAAGCTTGTCCGCAGCATTAACCCGAGCCATTTTGCAGACCTCAAAACCACATTTGGTAGCGTTGACATTGCTCGAGCAAAAGATGGCACAATCGTTTTTATTTTTGATGTTGGTGGCAACAAATACCGACTTGTAACTCGCATTGATTTTGAATACCGTGTGATGTTCATTTTATACGTTTTCTCACATCAAAATTATGACCATTGGAATAAGGAAGGCAGACCATTATGATGCAGCTTGATTCAATTGCAAAAAATTGGGAAGCACTTTACAGGTCGCATTTACACCCGATTGAAAATGAAAATCAGTATCTCGAGATGTTGGATTTCATGCGCCAATTGATGCGACAATACGACACGACGCAAGAACCACATCAAAGTTTGTGGCGTCTGGCAGCACAATACATCAGCAGTTGGGAATCAAGCCATGATGATTTGGCAACCGAATCCATTCGTGGTTTTGAGTTGCTCCGATCCATTGCAGACAATCACCAATTGACGCAAGAAAATCTTGCCGAACAACTCGGAATCAATCAAAGTCATTTAAGCCGAATTTTAAGTGGCGAACGAAGTATTTCCAGAAAACTGGCTGTGCAACTCGAGAAACGTTTTCGTGTGCCAGCCGATCAATTCATTCGTTTGTGATTGTTGCGTTGTGCTTGAACGTTTCTTGAACTTCAAAACGTCCTGAACAAACGTTCGGGAATCGTGCAACTCGAGCGTTCTGTTATTCTGTACCCGTGAAGGTTTTGTTCATTGGTGATATTTTCGGCAAACCCGGGCGTAACCTCGTCTCGAGCCATCTGCCCACAATCAGAAGCAAGTACGATTTTGTGATTGCCAACAGCGAAAACGCGGCTGGTGGTTTTGGACTGAACAAAGATTCCTTCTCGAGCATCGTGAAGTCTGGGGTCGATTGCGTCACCTTGGGCAACCATGCCTGGGACAACCGCGAGGTTTTAAGTTTGATCGATGACCCCAGAATCGTGCGTCCCAAGAATTATCCGAGCGGAGCGCCTGGGCGCGGTGCAGCCAGTTTTGACGTGGACGGTGAACGCATCACGGTCACCAATTTTTTGGGACGGATTTTCATGAATCCCTTGGATGACCCGTTCGCGGCACTCGAGGAGATTCTCGAGCAAGAGAATCTGGGCGCGGTGTTCGTGGATTTTCATGCGGAGGCAACCTCGGAAAAGGCGTGTTTCGCCTGGCATTTTGACGGTCGGATTGCGGCGCTTGTCGGCACGCACACGCACGTTCCAACGGCAGACACCCGATTTTTAGCGGGCGGCACGGCGTTTCAAACCGATTCTGGCATGACCGGACCGCAAGACTCGAGCATCGGCATGGGTTTGGACGCGGCAATTTACAAGTTCAGGACAGGATTGCCGCAAAAAAACGAGGTGGCGCAGGGAAAGTGTATTTTTAACGCCGTCGAATTTGATTTGACAGACAATATTGTGACCCGCATGGCGCGTTACAGTTTTCTCGAGGGGTCGGAAGTTGGCAAACTCGAGGGTGAAATTTTTCAAGGGGTATTGAATGCAAAATGAAACTCGTGATCCACTGGCGCGTGATGTGGACGCACTCGGTCATGTGTTGGGCGCGATTTTGCGCGAGCAGGTTGGAACTCGTTTTTATCAACTCGAGGAGGATGTGCGAGAGTTGACCAAACGCATTCGGCTCGAGCCTGAGAACAC
>JAYTKL010000456.1:0-1001 GCA_043730305.1 Deinococcales bacterium
ACCCATGCGTTAAAAGCCTTGGTGCTCGAGCAACAACGCTCCCACGCCTCGCTTGCCAACCACAGCCATTCGCTTGGTATTTTATGTCGGGTTGCGCTGACGCAAGATGACCGCCACAACGCAAAAGCCTACCTTTCCCAAGCGCTCGGCACAGCCTGGGAAGCGCGAGCCTTGCCTTTAACTCTGGCATTGCTGCTGGACTGGGCAGAGCACCTGCCGCCAAACGACCAAATTTTTGCGTTGCAGCTTGTTCAAACCGTAGAGCAGCATCCCAAAACTGCCAAGTCAGATCAGGAACGCGCCAAAACCATGCTCGAGCGCTTTGAAACAAAACCTGAAATTGTGCTGCTCGAGTTGGACGATTTGATTCGGCAACTGCGTTTTGGTTGAACACGTTCAGGCTCGAGAAATTTTATGTTACCCGCTTTGACCAACGGGAAAATCTTCAAAAATTTCAGTTTGACCCAGCGCGTACTGCATTGCTTGTTGAGGACTTAAACTTCTTGCTTGGGATTCAAAACGCTGCAATTGTTCTGAAGTAAAAAACATGGTGCTTTGCGCTTGGATAAACGGATTGGATTCCCCTTTTTCAAAACTAGCGTCCAATCCAGGCTTTGAAAGCCATGTGTTGGCAACTGCACTCAGCCTTAGCGCTTTTGCATGATTTTGTTGTTGCTGCATGACGGCGGCACTGAGCCAGTAAAAACAAATGTTACAACCCGCTTCCTCTACTTGCGGGCAGATCGTCCCCAGTTCTTGGAGTAATTTGGTTACAGCAAGTTGATTGCCTTGTCGCAACATGAGATCGCACAATACCAATAGTGCGTAGCATAAATTCACCAGGCTTTTGAGATCACGGTAAAGCGGTATGGCTTGCTCGAGTAACGTCGTGGCTTTCCCTAAGTTATTTGAGGGGTGTGCATGGTCACGCAAGCAAATACATCGTCTCTTTAATCGCTCGAGCAGACCGACCCAACCCAACATTGAACAACACCAGCAAG
>JAYTKL010000457.1:0-7352 GCA_043730305.1 Deinococcales bacterium
TATCAATCACCTCATCGGTCACTTCGTGCAACAAACCAGGAATGTTGACGCCAGCATTGTTGACCAGCACATCAACCCGCCCAAATTCGGCGGCGCAAGTCAGCACAAACTCGAGGACTTGGGCGGGGTCGCTGACATCGGCAGTCTGCGCTCGAGCGACCCCGCCAGCATTCACAATCAAATCTAGCGTTTGAATGGCAGATTCGGGGTTCAGGTCAACGCACATAACCTTGCCGCCCTCTTCGGCGAGCCGCAATGCAATGGCGCGACCGATGCCCGAACCTGCACCCGTCACGATACAGGTTTTGTCTAAAACTCGAGGCACAGTTTAATCTCCTGAAAGCGCTTGTTCGGCTCGAGCAATTTCGGCTTGACGTGCCGCAATACTTTCACCAGTCGGAGGACCCGTAAAACGGTTTCGCTCGAGGGCAAACCAAGCAATCAGCAACACCACCACCATACCTACCGTGGCGTACAAGGCTTTGTCATTGGGCGGTTGAATACCGATTGAAAAAATCAGAATGACACCTGCGACCGCACCAGCAGCCACAATAGGGAATAACCCCCCAAGATTCCAAGGTCCCATTTTTGTCCAACTTTTCCCGTATGCCAGCATTCCCGCACCAATTGGCATTCCGTAACTGAGGAACAAAAAGATCACTGTGACCGAAACAATGGTGGTGTAGACCGGAGCGTACAAGGTGAACAAAATACTGATAAATGCACCAGTCCAAATGGCAGCGACAGGCGTGCGAAAGGTGCTATGAATGCCGCGCAGAAAGCTTGGAAAACCACCATCTCGAGCGAAGGCAAAAATCATTCTCGAGACGCTGGTGACGGTGGCAAGCCCACATAAGAATTGAGAGACGAAAATACCAATGTACAAGGCGTAACGAAGACCACTTGGAATGATTTTGCCCATCGTGTCAAAAAACACGTTGAAGCCTTGTTTGGCGGCATCGTCCATGCTTGGAATGGCGATGACAAAAGCACAGAGCATGATCCAACCGCCAATGCCCGAATACAAAACACTGGTGACGATGCCACGCGGCACGGCGCGTTGAGCATCTTGGGTTTCTTCGGAAGTGTGCGCGGACGCATCAAAACCGGTGATGGTGTAAATCGGCAGCAACAACCCGAGCAAAAACACGCCAAGTAAGCTCGAGCTTGCGGGCCAGACGCCAGCGCCAGCATCGCCAGAATAGTTCTTGAACGTCCACAACCTCGAGATGTCATGGGTTGGCGCATAAGCCAGCAGTGCGATGGTTAGCACAGCGGTGACGGCAAAAATCAAGTATCCAGAAGCATCAGTGAGTTTGGTGGTTAAACCAATCCCGAAGTGATTCACGGCAGCTTGAGCCGCCGTTATCAGCACCACAAAAATGATTTGAGTTGGAAGATCGGCGGTCAGTTTTAAGTCCGCACCAAACGCGCCCATGAAAAAAAAGAACGTACCGACGTTGATTGCACCCAGAACAGTCACCAAGCCCAGCAAATTAAGCCAAGCCGTTGCCCAACCCCAACCACGTCCACCAAGAATCGAACTCCAGTGGTACAAACCTCCTGCCGTCGGGTAAGCACTGGCAATCTGTGCCATGCCAAGCGCAAAGATCAGGCTGACCAGACAACCCAGTGGCCAACCAATGCCAATACTTGCGCCACCAACACCTGCAATGCCCTGCCCGAGCGAGTTGATACCGCCAGAAAGAATACAAATGATCGAAAACGAAATCGCAAAATTGGAAAATCCCTTCATGCGTCTCGAGAGTTCCTGGGCATAACCCATGCTGTGCAAAGTTTGCATGTCGCGTGCAACAATTTCGGCTTCAGAACTCTGTTTGTTATCGTTCATACATCCTCCTGGAATTGGTGGCTCGAGTCTCCCCTGTTGTTTCTCGAGGTTTTAAACAATCTTTGTCGAATGCTCCCCCTTGTACATATATGAAATACCTCGAAACTCTCGAGGCTTTTTTATCAATGCGCTCAAAATTCGACTTTGACCAACCAAAACTGCTCTGTTCACCTCGAGCCTAATGGCTTGAGCAAGGCTGTGTCAAATTATGCTCAAACTTTAACGCTCGAGTATTACTGCTCGAACGTTTTTGCCTTATATTCTTGCGATTTAACGTTTTGAACGTTCCAAAGACCGTGTAATCCAAACCCAAAGGCTGGAAAAACCAATTTTGAGACGCTCAAAAAAGCCGGGCGAGTGATGTTTGACAAAACTTTCGGTGGCAACTTTGGAACCAACATCTTGCCCGTGAAGTTCGGTCAGAAAGTAACGGTGATCCATCATCCAAAGGTACAGATCGGCTTCGGTACGTTCTTTGAAAGATTCGAGCGCTTTCGAGGCGCGAATCTCGAGGATCATGTGGCTGTAAAGTTTATCGTACCAACTGATGACGGCTTCCTGCCAAGTAACATCACGTTTGAAGTTCAAACCCAAATAATACTGACGGGTTTTGATGTGATCGATCAAAATATCGTAACGACCTGGGGTCGAAAACATAATTTCAAAATGGTCGGGTCTGAGCATCTCGAGTTCGGTTTCGACCAAAAACTTGGCGTATTCGCCTTTGATAATCAAATCTTTCAAATCATCACCACGTTCTGGCGGCACGATCACATCGAGTTCAATCACTTCGGCATCAATGTATTTTTGCCCCTCGAGCGCCGCCACCGAAACGCGGTGGTTGCCATCTTTGACAAAATAAGTTTCGCCAACTTTATACACTTGAATCACAGGTAAGCTTTTACCCTCGAGTTGCAAACGCCTGATGTTGACCCAACGGTCGGTGTTGTGCTCGGATTTGGGCAGGTACGAATCGTCAAAGTCGCGGTAACGGTCTACGCTACCGATGATCGCATCAACTGGAATGGTTTGAATACCAACGTAATGCTCGCCGATGGGTTTGAGTTCTTTGACCGCTTCAAACGGAATGAGTTCGTTCGATTCGCCCCGTAACCAGTGCAGGACATCATGAACCCAGGCGCGACGCATGGCTTGCGCTGCATCGTGTTCGGCTTGATTGGCAAAATTGCTCATGCGTCTTCCCCCATTAACAGGATACCCAAGCAAGTCTGAGAAGTGTCATGGAATTGATAAAACCCGTACCTGATATTATTAATCAACACCCGTACAGATCACCAGTTTAGTTGAGGTCGCAAAAGCCAGAACCAGAGAATCGGCTGGAAACTCGAGTTTCTCGAGCAGCATGACCTCATGGGCAATGCTGAAGGCAGGAACATCAACGGGTGCGCCGTGCGCCGCAAAGCCAAAACCTTTGGATAATCTCGAACCTTGCGCATCAATCGCCACGCTGGCAATGACTGCGCAATCAATACCACTCAAATCGCAACTCGAGCCGAACAAATGAAAATGACCGATTTTTGCCGCTTTTTTCGGGACGTTTCGGAGTTTCCAGAAAGCATCTTTTTTGGTTCGGTGCGGCACAATCAAGGTTTTTTCAGCCTCGAGAATCATTTCCCGCAGTGGCAGCAAGGCGGCTTCCATACCGACCAGCACGACACTCGAGGCTTTTAATGTTGGGTGCAATAACAAGTTTTTCGCTGCCGCTCGAGCGCCCTTAAAATTGGGATTGTGCCCGTGAGGCGGCATCGGGTACGCCGCCGCATTTTCGCGCACCAAATTCGACCAAATTTGCTCACGCAATTCCCCTACATTGTTCACAGGCTCGAGCTTCACGCCCTAAGCATAAACCTAGTGAACTTCATCCGCCTGTACACGCCGAAAAAGTTAAACTGCTTTCATGACAGCCATGACCCTTCACGCTCGAGGACTTATTCACCGTTGGCGCTCGAGATTGCCCGTGACCGACGCCACCCCAGAAATCAGTTTGGGCGAGGGCAACACGCCGCTTGTGGAATTACGCGGACCATTCGAGGCTCGAGAATTGGGTATTCGGGTGTTTGCCAAATACGACGGCACGAACCCAACAGGCAGCTTCAAAGACCGTGGCATGACGATGGCGGTCTCCAAGGCACTCGAGAGTGGCGCAACCGCGATTGCCTGCGCCAGCACGGGGAATACCAGCGCCAGCGCCGCCGCCTATGCCTCTCGGGCGGGAGTCGAGTGCATCATTATTCTGCCAGCGGGTTACGTGGCTGCAGGCAAGATCGCGCAAACCATTTTGATGGGCGCGAAAATCATTCAAATTGACGGCAATTTTGACGACGCACTGCGTTTGGTGCGTTTACTCTGCGATGAAAGCCCTGTGGCACTGGTCAATTCGGTCAATCCGTACCGCATTGAAGGACAGAAAACCATCGCCTTTGAAGTCTGCGAAGAACTTGGTAACGCGCCCGAATACCACGCCATGCCCATCGGCAACGCGGGCAACATCACCGCCCACTGGAAAGGCTATTCGGAACTTTTCGCGGACAACACCATCTCGAGCCGCCCCAAAATGATTGGGTTTCAAGCCGCAGGCAGCGCCCCGATTGTGCTCGGACACCCGATAGAAAAACCTGAAACGATTGCCACCGCCATCCGCATTGGCAACCCCGCCAGTTGGCAGCAAGCCATTGCCGCTCGAGATCAAAGTTTTGGTGTGATCCAAGCCGTGACCGACGATGAAATTCTCGAGGCGTACAAATTTCTGGCAAAAGAGGGCTTGTTCTGCGAACCCGCCAGCGCCGCCAGTTTTGCTGGAGCTTGGCGCATGATAAAAGAAGGCAAGATTGAACCAGGCTCGAGAATCGTCTGCACGCTGACAGGTCACGGTTTGAAAGACCCAACCACCGCCGGAAAACTCGCCAGCCTTCCAGATGTAATTCCTGCCACGCTCGAGGCAATCAGCAGAGCCGCAGGCGTTTAAAACTTTTATTCGAGTGGCGGTAAATTCTCGTACAAACTCGAAAGCACAACCTTGAACTCGAGGCTTGGAAAGACCAGTTCTGCGTCGCCCTCGAGCTTGTGGTAACGCCAACCCGCATCGTCTCGTACGTACACTTCTGCAATCGGTTCAGATTGTGACAGCAAAATGTACTGCTCGAGACTGGCAATTTGCTGATACGCCTGCCATTTCTCGCCTCGATCTATCGCTTCGGTGCTGTCGCTCAGGACTTCAATAATAATTGTTGGACGGTGTTTGACTCGAGGTTCGTCAAGTGATTTATCGCAATACACAAAAACGTCAGGATAATAACCTTTACCGCCAGGCGTGCGAATCAAAACGTCGTTAGACTGTGCATAACAACCTTTTGGAAATGCTTGATTGAAAAGCATTGCCGTCAAGAGCACCGCCAAGAGATTATGCCGATCCGTTCCGCCAGCCATGACAAACAGATTACCATCCACAAATTCGTGGCGTTCCTGCGAGTGGCTTTCAAACTCGAGGAATTCGGCAAAAGTTGTCGCGGTTTTGACGGGCGATTCGCGCAGCATGATTTTAGTATACTCGAGTTTGAATGTTGTTATTTTGCTGAAATGATCGACATGTTGATGCTGTCAAACCATTCACCATCCCAAAAAAGCGCATCTCGAGCGACACCTTCTTGCACAAAACCGCATTTTTCGTACACGCGTTTGGCTCGAGGGTTGAAGGCAAAAACGCTCAGGCTGATGCGGTGCAAACCGACCACGTCTAAACCATAATCAATCACTGCTTTCGTCACTTCTGTTCCGTAACCTTGATTGAGCACCTCAAAACTCGAGAGGGCAATTCTGAAATTCATGGATTGGTTGTGCTCGTCGAGTTCATTCAGCACCACTTCACCCAGAAATACTCCGTCTGATTGGCGAATGATTGCCCAATCCGCACGGTCATCACGCCCAGGAAGTCCAGTCAACCAAGTTTGAATCCGTTCGGGCGTAAACACTTCCAACGTGCCAGTCAACCTCGAGAATTCTGGATTGTTGATGCCGTTCATCGTGTCAGCAAAATGCTTTTCGCCAAGTTGCTCGAGTTTTAACCTTGGCGTGAACAGGGTCGCTTGTTGCGCGAGGGCTTGTTTTGAAATCATGGTTTTAGGGTACTCGAGACTTCAGCAATAATCTTGGTTAATGGGGTTGCCTGAATGCCATGAGAGAGCGGGTAAGCGATTTCACCAGGATAGATCACCTGCAACGAGTCCAATTGTAAATCCTGCATCGCGGTACGCATCGAAGCCGTGACTTTGGGGGCATCACCGCGCTTGAATTCAAATCCCAGACGCCGACCATCCTTGAACAACAACAAATCCAACTCTGCTCCGTTGTGTGCAGCCCAAAAGTACGAAGCATCAGGTCGAATACTCTGAATCACCTGCTCGAGCGCGAACCCTTCCCAAGAAGCCCCGCTTTTGGGGTTGGTGTATAAATCGTTTTGATTTCTGATGCCCAACAAAAAATGGAGCAACCCCGTGTCAGAAAAGTAGATTTTAGGATGTTTGACTTGGCGTTTGGCAAGGTTCTCAAACCAAGGTTGCAATTGACGAATCATAAAAGTTTGAGTCAAAGAATCCAAATATCGCCTGACCGTGGTTTCGCTTACGCCCAATGACCTGGCGGGTTCGGCAGCGTTCCAAACTTGCCCGTGATAATGCGCCAGCATGGTCCAAAATCGCAGCATTGCTGGAGCGGGTACATTGATGCCCAATTGGTTCAAATCTTGCTCGACAAAGCGGTTAATGGCATTTTTGCGCCATTCGATGCTGTTTTCTTCGTTGCTTGCCAAGTAAGCATTTGGATAACCACCGCGTAGCCAAAGGGTATTTAAGTTGTCTGTACCCACTTCGCTTAAATGAAAACCAGTGACCTCAATGACCTCAATGCGTCCCAACAATGATTCACTGCTTTGTTGCAACAATCTTGGTGAGGCACTGCCTAAAATCAAAAACTGCCCGTTTTCGGTCTTGTTGTCCATCAACACCCGCAGCACTGGGAATAAATTTGGCGCAAGTTGAACTTCATCAATCACCACCAAGCCCGAAAGTGGCTCGAGCGCCGTCATGGGTTCTTCGAGTCGAATTCTGGCAATCGGATTCTCGAGGTCAAAATAGTTCGGGTCTTTGAAAGACAGAAATTCGCGTGCCAGCGTGGTCTTTCCAACTTGTCTTGGTCCAACCAGAGCAACAGATTTGCTTCTTGACAACGCGAGGCGAATGCGGTGAAGAAGTTGTTCTCGAGCGATCATGGTTTTAGGGTAACATATCCTTGAAATTCCTGCTTTTCATGTGGGAATTTCAAGGATTTTGAGTTTCATTTAAGACTCATATAGTGACACAATCAAACCCTGGTACTTCACAAACTTAGTTATTTGAGGGGTGTGCATGGTCACGCAAGCAAATACATCGTCTCTTTAATCGCTCGAGCAGACCGACCCAACCCAACATTGAACAACACCAGCAAG
>JAYTKL010000458.1:0-8603 GCA_043730305.1 Deinococcales bacterium
ACACGCACACGCCCTCAGCAGTCTTCCCCAGCGAGAAAGGCATTGGAACGGATGTGGTGATTCAAGTTGGACTTGTCTGTAACGATATTGTGGACATGGCGAAACGTTACCGAGAGGTCTTGGACTTACCCGTGCTGAACGCCCAAGAAACCCCTGTTCACAAGATTACCGAAGCCACCTTTAACGGTGAACCAACCGAAGCCACAGCCAAGCTTGCCTTTTTTGATTTTGGTCAGGCACAACTCGAGTTGATACAACCCGACCAGCTTCCCAGCGTCTGGCGCAACGATCTGAACACTTACGGCGACGGTACACACCACATTGCCTTTAAAGTTGAAAACACCCAAAAAGCCGCGGCTCACTTTGCCCAGCACGGCATCGAGGTGATTCAACAAGGTTATTACGGTGATCGCAGTGGCATGTACACCTACATGAACAGCCGCGCCGTGCTAGGGGTTGTGATTGAACTGCTCGAGAATTTTGCCACGTAAACCAACCGCAGCACGTCAACTCCAATCCAAAAACAACCCCTGTCGTGGCAGCCAGTTTGCTCGCTATGGTTTCTCGAGCAAATTGTTGGCTGTAAAGCTCCAAATTTTTTACTCGCTCGAGCCGTGCAAACGGGTTTCTTTGTTGCCCAGAACGTTATCAATGGCGCTCATGACCTCTTGGGTTAACTGCGGCAGCAACTCGAGTGCGCCAAAATTTTCTTTGACCTGCGCGGCTTTGGATGCGCCCGTGATGACGGTGCTGACATTGGGATTCTTGGCGCACCAGGCTAGCGCGAGTTTGGGCAGGGTTGTTCCAAGATCGGCAGCGATCTTTGCCAATTCTTGGATTTTTGGCAGTTGGGCTTTTATTTCCTGGCTCTCAAAACGGGCTTTCAACCACTCGTAACCAGGCAAATTGATGCGGGTGTCGTTCGGCATGACATCATTGTATTTACCGGTCAGCAAACCGCTCGAGAGTGGCGACCAGATGGTTGTTCCCAAACCGAGCGTGTCTGGGTTGTATAACCTGTTGTATTCGACCTCGACGCGGTAACGGGTGAACATGTTGTACTGCGGTTGTTCCATCGTTGGTGGAATCAGGTTGTACTGACGGGCGACCGCATAGGCTTCCATCAATTCTTGCGCCGACCATTCGCTCGTGCCCCAGTACAGCACGTCGCCACGGTGGATCAGTTCGGTCATGGCGCGTACCGTCTCTTCAATCGGTGTGTTGCGATCTGGACGGTGACAGAAGTAAAGATCGAGGTAATCGCATTGCAATCGCTTGATGGCTTGATGGCACGCCTCGAACACGTGTTTGCGCGAAAGTCCGCGCTGAATCGGCGAAGGGTTCTCAATCGCGCCGCCAAAAACCTTGCTCGAGACAATGTAACTGTCGCGTCGCCAACCCGCCTTGGTCAGGGCTTCACCCATGATGGTCTCGGCTTGACCTCGAGCATAAACTTCGGCATTGTCAAAAAAATTGCAGCCGTTGTCGTATGCCGCCGACATCAATTCGAGTGCTCCGTCCACATCCAATTGTGTGCCGAACGTGACCCATGCCCCGAACGAGAGCACGCTGACTTGCAAACCCGATTTGCCCAAATGACGAAATTCCATAAAATCACCCCTTCTTTGGTGTTACAAGCGAAAAGTATCGCCCGTGGAAGGGGTGAAGCGCAAGTACAAGCTTTACGTTTACAGCTTTAAAATTCGCCAACCAACTCTGGACGCGCAAAAACAATTTTTCCGCCTTCAAGTCCAATGTAAAGTTCGCCCTCAGGAAAAGAAATCAAGGACATTGAAAGCGGGTCTTCGATTTCGTCTCGCATGATGGCACGAAGTTGTCGGCTCGAGCCTTTGAGTTTGACTTTGGAAACAATGTATGGCGCGAGTTTCGGGTCAAATTCGACGTGTAAATCTCGAGATTCGAGTTCGACGCGCATGTCCTCGAGCATGTCGCGGGTGATGCTGATGAGTTCGGCTTCACCGAGGGGTTTGAAACGAATGACTTCGTCGAGGCGGTCTATAAATTCTGGGCTGAAGAGGTTTTTGATCGGTTGCGTGTCGGTAATTTCACCGTCACCAGCGAAGCGCACGCCGCCCGATTGGTTGAAGCCAGTGTTGCTGGTCATGATTAAAACGGCGCGGCGGAAGTCCACGGTGCGTCCTAACCCGTCGGTCAGGCGTCCATCGTCGAGCACCTGCAAAAACGTGTTGTACACGTCGGGGTGCGCTTTCTCAATTTCGTCGAGCAAAATGACACTGAACGGTTGACGGCGAATCGCTTCGGTCAAACGCCCGCCCTGGTCATGACCGACATAACCAGGAGGTGCGCCGATCAGCTTGGAAACGCTGTGCGCCTCCTGATATTCGCTCATGTCAAAACGCACCAAGCTGCGTTCAGAACCGAACAAGGTTTTTGCCAGCGCTTTGGCAAGATGGGTTTTACCCACGCCAGAAGACCCCACAAACAAAAACGATGCCGAAACCCTGGTTCGTCCACCAAGTCCAACCCTCGAGCGACGCAGTGCCGCCGAGAGTGCCCTGACCGCCTCGGGTTGCCCAAACACTTGCTTCCCCAGGTTGTCCTCGAGCGCCAAGAGTTTCCCGTCGTCGCGGTCATCGACGTAAATGCCGCCCCAAGAGTCCACAATCGCCTCGATGTCCTCGCGGGTGACTATCGGTGTGCCGTTGCCGTCCTCGACCACGGGCACGCCCAGACTGGCGTTCAGGCGCACCCTCGAGCCAGCCTCGTCGATCAGATCAATGGCTTTGTCGGGAAAATTGCGTCCTGGCAAGCTGCGTTCGCCAACCTTCACCGAAAGCTCGAGGATTGGGTCGGGAATGATGACGTTGTGATGCTCTTCGTAACGTGGTTTTAAACCGCGCAGAATCTCCAAGGTCTCTAGTGGCGTCGGCTCGAGCACGATCACGGGTTGAAAACGCCGCTCGAGCGCCGCGTCCTTTTCGATGTAACGGTGGTACTCGCCCGTGGTGGTCGCACCAATCACTTGAACTTCGCCCCTCGAGAGTGGCGGTTTGAGAATGTTCGCGGCATCGAGCGTACCCTCTGCGCCGCCAGCGCCAACCAGCGTGTGCAATTCGTCCACGAACGCAACAACCCTGGCTTGCCGCAGTTCTTCAATAATTTGACGCAGACGCTCTTCAAACTCGCCGCGATACTTTGTGCCAGCGACCACACCCGCCAGATCAATTGAAATCAGGCGCACGCCGCGCAAATTTGGTGGCACACGGTTCTCAATGATCGCCAGCGCCAGACCCTCCGCAATGGCGGTTTTGCCCACGCCAGGGTCGCCAATCAAAACCGGATTGTTCTTGGTGCGACGACTTAAAATTTGCACCACACGCCGAATTTCCTCGGCGCGACCGATCACGGGGTCAAGCTTGCCCTCCCTGGCTTCCTTGGTTAAATCACGCCCATACTCGTCTAAAAAAGGCGTGTTGGCAGGTTTTTGTTCTTGGCGTGGGTCGGCATGAGCCAGAATGCGCCAACGAATCGTGTCCACGTCCCGCGATAAATCTTGCAAAATTCTGAACGCCACGCCGTCACCCTCGCGCAAAATGCCCAAGAGAATGTGTTCGGTACCAATGACCTGCGAACCCAAATTGCGGGCTTCCGAACTGGCGAGTTCCATCACACGCCGCGCCCTGGGGGTGATGGCAGGTGCTTCGGTGTGGCGTAAACCCTCACCGCGCCCAATGATCTCCTCGACCCGACGCCTGAAACCCTCGAGCGTTGCACCGAACTCGGTCAGGATGCGACACGCCGTGCCACCCTCACGCATCAAGCCTAACAGCAAGTGTTCCGGTCCAATCATGGCATGTCCGAGTTTGCTGCCCTCTTCCCTGGCATAATGAAACACCAACCGCGCCCGGTCGTCGTAACGGTTCATGTGCTACTCCTTGCTCCGATAAAGTGCTTCATAAAGATACTGGTAGTTTACCCCGTCAAGCCCAGATTGGTGTGCGGTTTGCCTTACGTTGCTCGAGCCAACAAAATGTTTCAAGTTCCATGCACTTTAGTTTACGTGGCTGACGGGCAAATGGATTCAAAATTTATGAACATCAGAAGGGTAAACAATTTAATTTCAACTCACAAAAACCTTTGAAAACCCTAAACGGGACCAAAAACGCTGTCGCTCGAGATGCCAAGGGAGTAGACTGGAGTCAGTCAGGCTTTCTGACCGATAAAGGAGTCATGTGAGTACAGCAACAATGATTGGTTACAAAGAGCAGATGGGTATTATTTTCGACGCACTGGAAGACAAAAAAGCCACTGATATCGTGATGCTGGATTTAACAGCGGTCAGCGATTCCTTAGATTACTTTGTGATTTGCAGTGCCACCAGCCAACCTCAAATGAGCGCCCTGGAACGTCATGTGCTCGAGAAATTACTCGAGGAGGACGTTCGTGCCGTGAACGTTGAAGGTCCAAGCCCGCGTTGGGTGCTGATCAATTTGGGCGCGATTTTGGTGCACATCATGACCCCAGAAACCCGTGATTTTTATGATCTCGAGGGTTTGTGGGCAGATGCCAAACAAATGCAGCGTTGAGGTTTTAGAGTTGCAATGAAACCTCGAGTTTGGACGCTCGAGGTTTTTTGTTTGTTCCTTTACTTTATCAAGGTTACATAAATAGAAAACTGAACTTTCTATAATCTTGGTTTTCACTTGACAAAAATAGATTTCATGCCCTAAACTCGAGCCATGAAAAACAGAGACATTGCGGGCTTGGCAGTGATTGGCTTGTTCTTCGGCGGTTTGTTGGGCATCAGCTTCTGGGCATTGCTCGGCATGACAACCATCGGCTTGACCGCTCTGGTTTTCGAGTTTGTCATGCGAATTCAAGCCGACCCCAAAACCGCCCCCATGATGCGCGACTTTCTCTGAAAAACCTTTTCAAGCAGCTCCCTCGCCCGTGTCTCGAGCGAGGGATTTTTCTTGTACGATAGCTTCGTGCCACACTGGTCAGAAACCCTCGCCGCAAACCACCTCGAGCAACACGGCTTCAAAATCCTCGAGCTAAATTACCGCATTCGCGGCGGTGAGATCGACATTATTGCGCTCGAGCCAAATGGGGTAACGGTGTTTGTTGAAGTCAAGCAACGCAAGAGCAACTCACACGGCACACCAGGCGAAAGCATCACCGCCCGAAAAGCCAGGTTGGTGCGTCGAGCGGCGCTGCATTACCTTGGACGAGACGACATTGCCTGCCGGTTTGATGCGGTGCTGATCGAAGGGGATCAGAAAGCCTTGAAGCTCGAGTGGATTAAGGATGCGTTTTGATTTCCTGATAAAATCAAAACCATGAAAACAACACTGCTTTTGGTCTTGGCACTTGGCTTGATGGCTTGCGTTCCGCAAAACGCAAACACGACAACGTCAACCACCACAACACCAACGGGCATCACCGTGACTCAAAGTAGCTCGAGCGTGAAAAGCAGCGCGGTCAACATTGCCGTGCCATATTACGCGCATTACAACTTTCCAAACTCGAGCATCAAAAATACTTACAAAGCGTTTGATACCGTGCTGAAAACCAACAAGCGTTTTGGCGTTGCCGGTCAAGGACCAAAAGCCAGCGACGGATTTTTGATGGGTTGGAAAGACGCCAGTTTGATTGGCGTGATTGGCATTGATCTCACATTAGATCAAAAACAAAAAGACACGTATGTCTTGATCGGCTTGGATTCTTTGCCAATTCAAGACGATACGGTGGCAGCCTTTGAAAAAGATTTACGAGAACTCGGTGTCAGCGTGCAAAAAACTTTGAAGCTCGAGACATCCGAATTCAAAATGGGCAAATAAATCTAATCGGTTGGCAGCAGCAAAATCATCATCACAACAACTTGTGCAGTCAAGGTGTACGAACCCACCCCGAACGTCTCGAGCAAGGCTGCTGGCACGAGGGCAAGGGACGCGGCACTGGTGGAAGCCTCCACGCCCGTACTGGCAAACCCCGCCCAGGTCGCAACTTTTTCGAGCAGCAACAAGCCAAGCATGGTTCTGGAAATCCCCAAAAGGGCAGGCTCGAGCGGGTAATTTAAAAGGCTCGAGACGAGCAGAGCAATGACGCCAACCAAGCCAATAATGGCAAGTCCTGGCAGGGTGCGCCCTAAGCTTCGTTCACTGGTACGAATGGGTGTTGAAATGATCGGCATGGCGGGACCCACCAGGCGCGGCAGTAAAAACCCGAGTGCCAGTGCTCGCAGTAAGAAACCACCCACGCCAGACACGGTTGAAATGCTCGAGAAGACCACGAACGCCAATTGCAAGACCAGACCGATTTGATCAAACACGGGACGGCGGTACAGAGTCAAGGCACTGCGCCAGGCGACAGCCAAAAGAACGCTCGAGTCGGGGGCGGGCAGTGGCAAACTGCGGGTTGGACGGATGCTCGAGACTCGACCCAACAGTTGATCACGCAAACGTCGGTGCTGATCTGGGTCGGGACGTGAACGCGCCACCAGGCTCATCAGCATCATGGAACGAAGCGTTGACAGAACTTGTGATTGCGCGGCGAAACGCGGCGGATAACCCCGGGTCAGACTGGCTCGAGAACCAATGACTCCCAAGACCAGCAAGGCAACGGGCAACAAACCGAGAGGATTCAAATTCCAAAAACCACTGGCAAGCCCAAAGCCAAGAACGCCACCCGCCACACTCGAGACCGCAACCACCAAGACCAGGGCGTTCAACCAAGCTCGAGCCGCCGTGTTTTCTGTGCCGCGAGCGCTGTACGCCAACCACTCGAGGTCAACGGTCAACGCGGCAATACAACCAAGCGTGATGGCTGCGAACGGCGTGAAAATATCAAACCAATACGTTGCAACCACCGTCCAAACCACACCCAAAATAAACGCAACGGCAAACCTGAACACCCTGGCAAACCAGAGTGGCCAGTCGAGTACCTCTCGAGCGTCCTCGGCGGTCAGTGCCAAACGGTAGACATCACGCCCATTTAAGTTGATTGGCGGCGTGCTCGAACGACTGGCGGAAAACAACAACCACAAACCAGCAAGACTCGAGAAAATAATGGGCAGCCATTTGGTGCTGATCGGTTGCTTAAATTTGGGCAGCACCTCCGCACCCGCGATGATCGCCACGACCACCCAACCAATCATCCACAGCACTGTTCCCCAACCAATCGCCTTGCCAACATAAACCGCCCACGAACTGAAACCCCTAGCGAGTGACAAACGACGGGCAAAACGCGTGGCAGATTCGGAACGAACGGGGGTCATGCGTTGAGTTCCTTGAGGTTCTGGGTTTCGACCCGCACACCAACCTCGAGCGAGGTGTCCTTCAAATTCGCATTCTCGATCAGCAAGACCCGCGATTTGACATTCCCCTCGAGCATGGTTTTTGCCAGATCGCCCTGGTGCGCACTGACCACCACCGCATGACCCGCTTTCACACGGTCGCGCAACGCAGAGGAGAGCAGCGCCTGCGCGGGAGCATCCAAACCATTAAAAGGCTCGTCGAGCACCAGAAGCGGCAACTCGAGTCCCAAACACAACGACAAACTCAGTTTTTGCCGCATTCCACGCGAATGAGACGACGGAAACTCGCCCAAACGACCCTCGAGATTAAATTTCTCCAGAAACTCGAGCATTCGCGCCTCGGCTTGAGGTTGCCTGTACGCCAGCGCCTGAAAACGACAATGCTCGAGCAGCGTCAAATCCTCGTACAACGCGGGTTCGTCGGGTATAAACGCAAATTTGGAACGCGCATCAATGCTGCGCGGCGAAAACCCCACAATCTCAACATCGCCCTTGAATGGCAACAAGCCCGCCAGCGCCCGCATCAGCGTGCTCTTGCCCGCACCGTTACGACCCGTCAGCCACACCAACTCGGCATGAACAGTCAAATTTACGTTCTCGAGAATCTGCGTGCGAGCCAGCACAACCTCGAGATCAACCAATTTCAGAATGGGAGCATCAGACACGAAAACGAGTCTACGCTGGAAAGCCCCAGACGAAAAGGAAGATTGTACGGGTGTAATGAAAACCAAGCTTAAAATTCTCACCTCGAGATGCCAAAATGCGCGTCATGAACGTGATTGGAATTCTGGCTCGAGGGTTATCCGTTGTTTTTAGTTCTCCCCTGCCGTTAGGTAGGGGAGGTGGCTCGAGCGACCCAGCCCGTCAGGTGCATCTTTTGGGTCAAGAGAGTGAAACGAGAGACGGAGGGGTCGTGGGGAATTGGTTCGACGACTGGGTTTTGCACGACCCCCCGCCGCAAGCGGCGACCCCCTACTTGACCATAAAACGCACCTTCGGGCATGGTCGCTACCTGACGGCAGGGGGTGACATTTTCAGGGCAACAACGTTACGGGGAATGATTTTGGCTGGATTCTTGGTGTCTGTTTCTTTTGCCGCACCACTTCCGCAAATCCCTACCGACACGGCATACCAGGGTGACGCATTCTCGAGCATCATTCCAAAACCGCAAGAGCAAAAAGATGCGAACGGAATATTGCCGCTCGAGAATCTGAGCATCAAACTCGAGGGGAATGCGCAAGAGTTAACTTGGGCGGCGCGAGATGTGAATGAAGAAGTGTTCTCGAGGTTGGGCAAAACGCTCGAG
>JAYTKL010000459.1:0-2424 GCA_043730305.1 Deinococcales bacterium
TTACGATAAAATGGTCGTCCATGATTGATCTCCTTTGAATGCGTTGGGCAAACACATTCTGAAGGGAAATTCATGGACGATCAACTGGCAATCAGGGTATTCTTTGAACCCAGCGAAGACCTCAAAGGGCAAATTGTTGCCCTGAACGACCCGCTCGAGATGTGGAACGCCGCCTCGTTTTACCTCGGCACGGACACTTGCACCACCGATGCCAAAGTTGGCGAGAAAATTCTGGCACTGCTCGAGAAGCAAAAACCGTACCTGGCAGCATACAATTCCGACGGCACAATTGAGCGGATGCAGGCGGGTGAGGTCATCATGCACCACCAATGGAACGGCGCGGCGCACCGCACCAAAGAAAAACTCAAAACCGCCGTGTTCGTTTATCCCAAAGAGGGCATGAGTTTCTGGAACGACAATTTCGCCGTGCCAAAAACCGCCAAGAACAAAGCCGAAGCCGTCAAATTCATCAACTGGATGATGAGTCCAGCCGCCATCGCCGTCGCCAGCAATTTCACGGGTTACAACAACAGCATCAAAGGCTCGAGCAAATTCTTTGACGCCGCCTTAAACGCCGATCCCGCCGTGAACACCCCAGCCAACATGACCAGCCGTTTCCGTCCCAACAAAATCTGTTCCAACGCCTCCATTGCGTTGCGTGACAAGGTTTGGACACGGTTGAAAAGGTAATCTCGAGGGATAGGAAAAATCCTCAATTCACACGTGTAGGAGAATAAAGCTCCCTTCTCCCGATGTTGGGAGAAGGGTCGGGGATGAGGGTAGACAGAACAATTGCTGATCTTGTATTTAGCCTAAAAAGCCGTCGCTCGAGCTTTGTTCAACATCAGAAATCGAAAAATCTTATGAAAACCATTTACTCCGAAAACCACAAACTTCAACACGGCGACTTTGAACTGGTTGCTGACGGTCTCGTACCCGTTTTTGAAATGCCGCGCCGTGCCGAAATCATTCACGCTCGAGTTCAAGCGGTTAACTTGGGCGAAATTCTTGCGCCAAAAGATTTTGGTTTAACGCCGATTAAACGTATTCACACTGCGCCTTACGTGGAGTTCCTCGAGAATGCTTGGGCACAATGGACGGCGGCGGGTCATGCGAAACATGCGCTGCCGTACACCTGGGCGGTGCGGCAAATGAATCAAACTCGAGCACCCGTGGCGATAGAAGCGAAACTGGGTTTTTACAGTTTGGACGCGGCAGCCCCGATCACGCCCACCACCTGGCAAGCGATCACCAGCAGCGTCAACGTGGCGTTAACAGGCGCGGAACTGGTCAAGAATGGCTCGAGCAGCGTTTTTAGTTTGTGCCGCCCACCTGGGCATCATGCGGCGGCAGATTACATGGGCGGTTACTGTTTTTTCAATAACGTGGCGGTTGCAGCGCAGTATTTTCTGGACAACGGCGCGGCTCGAGTTGCTATTCTTGACATTGACTACCATCATGGCAACGGCACGCAAGCCATTTTTGATGACCGTGCCGATGTGCTGCTGATTAACTTGCACGGCGATCCCAGCGTCGAATACCCGTACTTTCTGGGTTACGCCGATGAAACTGGCAGTGGTGCTGGCGAGGGCTTCAACATCAATTACCCGATGCCGCACGGCACAACCTTTGAAACCTGGAATGCCAACCTCGAGCTTGCCTGCCAGAACCTCGAGCGTTACGCGCCAGATGTGGTGCTGGTTTCGCTTGGGGTGGACACGTTCAAACACGATCCAATCTCACAATTTTTGCTCGAGACACCAGATTACTTGAAGATTGGCGCTCGGATTGCGAAACTTAAGAAACCCACGTTGTTCGTGATGGAGGGCGGGTATGCCGTCGAGGAGATTGGTGTGAATGCCGTCAATGTGCTGTTGGGTTTTGAAGACCGTTGAATTGAAACTCGAGAGAATTGGTGATGTTTTGAGCACAATGAAATTTGAACGTTGCCATTGTTGAAATTCTCGTTCGTGGCGAATGATCTGATCCTGTTTGACAAATCTTGAAATAAAACCAAACCCGTTATACTCAGGGCGTGCTTTCTCGTAACGCAACCATCGGTGGTTTTGTCGCCTTCACCTGCATCGGGGCAATCCAAGCCATGTACGGACCCGCGTATTTGATGTTCACCAAACGTTTTGAACTCTCGAGCGGCATGGGTTTTCTGGGCAATCCTGGCACGGTGGTCAGTGCGCATTTTGCGGGTTCGGTGCTGGGCATTATGGCTCAAACCCAACTCGAGAAATGGCTTGGAACGCGCTTGCGACTCAGCCTCTCGAGTTTATTTCTGGTGCTCGGTTGTTTGGGTCTGGCGTTCGCACCGTCCTGGATTCTGGTGTTGCTGGCGGCGTTTGTCATGGGTTTGGGTTTTGGTGGCATTGATGTCAGCATCAACAACCTTTTCTCGAGCGGTTTTGGCGAACG
>JAYTKL010000460.1:0-2630 GCA_043730305.1 Deinococcales bacterium
TGGGTTGGGAGATCGTGAATCTGGCGCTGGTGGTCACGCTGGACAAGCCCAAACTTGGCGCACTGCGTGATGCAATGGCGTCAAATCTTGCCCAGCTCCTCAAGCTCGAGCCAGAAAATGTCGGGATTGGTTTTAAAACCTCCGAAGGACTTGCGCCAAATCACATTCAAGCCAGGGCAACAGTCTTGCTCGAGAAACGCCTGTAAACCTCGAGATTTTCAGGAGCGCCAAGGCAGCCACATGGCTTCTTCATTGGGCAGCGCGTGTCCAGCCGTTTTGAGGGACACCAAAATCTGTCCCCGGTGGTGCGCCTCGTGTACCAGCATGTGAAGCAAAAAAGCCCCCGCGCTGTCATGTGGCAAGTTGCCCGTGCCGGTGGAGTGCTCTGCCGTCTGAAGGGCGGCATCTCGAGTTTGCGTCATGACCAATTTGATGCGCTCAAGGTTGGTTTCGGCGTCGAACCTGCCCGTGCTGGGGTCGTAATTGGAATACAGGTCGGGCACGTCCTTCAACCCGCTCGCCTCGAGTTCCATGCCCCAACTTTTGATGCACTCGGTCATGTGCGCCAAGTGTTGCGCCGTGTTGTACCCGCCGGGGGTAACCGCCTCGAGCATGGTAGGTGTGAGGTGCGCCAGCAGTTCGTTGTTGACAGCGTTGTTGGCAGCCCAGGCTTTGCTGATCTCAATATGGATCATGTTGCTCCTTTGTTTTGTTATTAACGTAATCAATCTAACGCATTTCGCTATTTTTCGCAACGGACGCAGGGTAACTGTAAAGTCCAAGTATCTCTATTTTTTACAGAATCATGCGTATTTTTGTGGGCGCAGCAAGCAGCGCCCCTACGAAAAATCATGTCTGGTAGGGGGTGAACCTTGTGTTCACCCTTGCAACGCAAAGATGTCAAATCATTGTTAGGTGTATTGGATTACGATTTTGTCGTTCTTGTAATTAAAAGTCTTGACCTTGACCACTCGAGGTTTTCTTTGTACACTCCTTTAGCCTGCCAAGGGCTGATGAAATTTCATCGGCTTGAGACAAACCGTTAAACCCGTGTTGGGGAATCGTCTAACGGCAGGACTGCGGTCTTTGGATCCGCCAATCAAGGTTCGAATCCTTGTTCCCCAGCCAGAGCAAAAACGCCCGCAAGGGCGTTTTTTGCTTAGACCAGCAGCTCCAGTTCCAAAAATGCCTTCCAGGTTTCGGGCAGGTGCTCGCCGACTTCCAAAAAACGGTTTTTGAAGCCCTCGTACTCGCGGTTGATGCTCGAGATTGGACTGCTCAAAGCCAGAGCTTGCAAACGGGCGCGAATGGTTGCCAGGTCGTAAGGGTCAACCTCGAGCAGAATTTTGGAAAGTCGAATCACCTCTTTGGGTTGAGCTTTCAGCTTGGAAATGCGTGTCTGCAAGGCAAAATGAATGGCGTTGCGAACCTGATTGTCAGAACGCTCGAGCATCAACCCGTTCAGATACGCCCCGCGCCAAAGTTCGGTGTCAAAATGCTCCAGAAAGACTTCGGCGTCAGATTGAAGGCTGCCGAGGGCATAACCTTTCAGGGTGGTTTGAATGGTCTGCTGTCCAAAAATCGAACGCACTTGACGCACGACCTCTTTTAAAGACGAATAACCTCGAATTTCATCACCCTCTGGATACAAGACCTCAAACAACTCGAGTTTGCTGGTTTCGGTGCGCCCCGCAATTCGAGCCTCGAGCAAGACCGCCAGCAATTCTTGGCGCCTTCGTCCTTTGACTGGGGTTTTGATGCCGTCCAGATCAATTTGAATCGCGCCAAGCACCTCCAACAGGGCGTTCGGTTTGTTCGTTTTGCTTGGACTGACCTCCTCGAGTTCTGGAAAAAGTCGTTCAATCTGCTTTAATCCGTTCTTCAAACCGTGCTGTTCAAACCAGGCTTTTCGTATTCGCACGCGCTCAAGGTTGTTGGTCAGCCGATCCAGTTCCAGACCGAACATGTGCGCCCCAATGGCATCACCCAATGTTTGCGCCTCGAGTTCCAGGTCGTTCAACATTGCGCCAGCGTTTGGGTCACCAAGTTGAACCAGGGCGTATGCCTCGACCGCCCGAAATTGCTGGCTTAAAGCGGGCAACTTGAATCGCTCACTTTGGCTTAAACCCTCTTTGGCAATATTGAGGGCTTGTCTGGCGTCGCCAGCCCAGCTTTGCGCCAAGCCCAAAATTGCCAAACCTTGCAATTCTTGACGCGAGTTGCCAGTTTTTTGAGCGCACTCGAGCGCCGCCCAAGCGTGTTTGAGTGCCAGAATGCCGCCGTAGGCGGGTCGCCAATCGCGGTAAAGTTTTTCAAAAGCGCTCTCGCAGTCCAGCAAATACACGCTTGCATCCGTCCGCACCAACACCGCATGAGCCTCGAGCAGCATCGCCTCGGCTTGTTCATACTCGCCGTGGTCGGTCAAAGCACCCGCATAAGCCACCTGGGCGATGACATAAGCGGTGCTGTCACCCAGTTCGCGGCAAATGCGCAGCGCCTCCAAAAGACAATTCAGGCGTTCACGGTAACGTCCAAGGTACTCGAGCGCCAGGGCGCGGTTGAACACGGCGGCGTCCATCAGGCGTAAATCTGAGATGTCGGACGCCATTTGATAAACGCGCTGGTTGAGT
>JAYTKL010000461.1:0-11856 GCA_043730305.1 Deinococcales bacterium
GGCTCGAGTGAACGCAGGACACTGACAGGTTCGCTGGAAACTGCCCAGTCTGGCAGCATCGGTTGCTCGAGGATTCGGGCGGTGTTTTCGTCGTAGTCCACCCAGACGGCGTTGATTCGCTCCAAAGTGCGTCCAATCCCAAATTTGCTGGCGGCACGTACAAGGCTTTCATTCAGGGCGTCTTTCCAGTTGGTGGCGCGTTCCGAAACATCCTCTTTGCTGACGCCCAACACCGAGAGTTTGCATTTGGCTTGACCGCTCGGGTGGGTTTCAAAGCTGTCTGACCAGCCGCTTGCACCAAGCACGGCGTCGAGGCGGTCTATCACAGCTCGAGCGGGCAGCACGGGGCGCACGAGGGCACGGCGGGCGTCTTTGGAAATGGTTTCGATCTTCCAGTCAATCTCGGAAGCTGGGAAAGGCAGGGACAGGTTGGCAAAGGCTTGGTGTTGGGCGATCATGGTGTTCTCCTGGCGCTCGAGGCGCTCAGAAATGCGTTCCTCGAGGTTGACAACGTTTGGCATTGGGCATCCAATGCGTCCTTTTGAGGCGGGGCATTTAAAATTATTTTGTAATCTGCACCATCCACCGATTGGTGAAAGATGTTGGCAGGTTGAGTCTGGCATTAAAGCGCACCTCCTCGAGAAATTCTGCTGGGCTTTGCAACCACAGGTCGAGCGTTTCTGGCAGCATTGACCACTTCAAGAATTCGGCGGTGCAGCGCCACGGGCGGCGCGGCAACGGGCGTGGTTTGACCGTATTCCTCAAGGTAAGCTCGGGTTGCCTCAAGCCAAGCCTCGGCGACTTTGATGGCTTGATCGTTGCGTTCAAACATGGCTCGCACCAAGCGCGAAAGACGGTACTCGAGTTCATACATGGTCGTGACGCCGCCCGCATTTTCGAGTTCGATCAGGGCGTTAAAGACTTGAGTTGGATGAATCTTTTGCGTGCGCAGGGATTGGGCAATGGTCTCGAGAATTCGCATGATGTGCCTCCTGGGAGCTTCTTGATGGCGTGCTGGCTTAAATGATCTCTTACAATTATGATTCTAGCATAATTTCGTGATTGGTTCAAGCGCCAGCCAGTTTTACGCCTTGACCGTAAACCACCAAAGTGCTACACTCGCCAGGAGCAGAAAACCGCGCTCAAATTCACAAGGGGTTAAATATATTGTTTAATTCCAGGCAAAAGTAGCTCATTCTTCGTCCAGCGCGGGACAAAATCACAAGGAGGAATTATGAAATTACACGAACGACTGCGCGAACTCCGAAGCGAACGCGGACAACGCCTCAAAGACGTCTCCGAAATCGCCGGCATCAGCATCCCGTACCTCAGCGACCTCGAGCGCGGACGCACCAACCCCAGCCTCGAGACCCTGCAAACCCTGGCTGCCGCCTACGACCTGAGCGTCAACGACCTGCTCGCACCCGTCGAATTTTACGGCGATGCCAGCGACAGCGCCCTGCCAAAAGGACTTGCCGACCTGCTCGCCGACCCAGTTCTTGGCGGACAAATCACCCCCGATTGGGTCTCGAGCCTCAGCCGCATCGAGCTTCGCGGCAAGCGCCCGCAAACCAAAGAGGACTGGTACGACATTTACCGCAACCTCAAACGCATCCTCGAGTAAAGCAAAATTAGGGTAACGTGTGGGAACGGGGTTCAAATCCGTTCCCATTTTTATTTTGAGGTGCTGTCTTGGTCTTACAGGAACACAAAACCCGAGTGCGCGAACTCGCCGCCGAGTTCAACCTTTCACACCTGTCTCGAGAACCCATCGACCTTGCCGCCGCCATCGGCGCAAAACTCGAGTACGGCGACCTGGGCGACAAAGACGGTGCGTTTGACCCAAACCGCAACGTGATTTTTCTATCCAAAACCGTGACCCTCGAGCGGCAACGCTTCACGATGGCGCACGAAGTCACCCATGCCTTAATTTTGGCAGACGAAGATTTGCTATCTGACCTTCACGACGCTTATCAGGGGGACGATCTCGAGGAAGCTATCGAAATTCTGTGCAACGTCGGCGCAAGCGCCATTCTCGTGCCAGAAGCCGAACTCGAGGCGCTGCTGCAAAAATATGGACACGGCGCTAGGGCAATACCGCGCATCGTCAAAAATTTCACGATCTCGAGACCCGCCGCCTGCGTGGTTCTGGCACAAAGCTTAGAAGGCAAAGCCATCGTTGGCGTGCTTCGCGCCAAAGGAAAAGTGCTCGAGGTTGAATTCAGCACTCGCAGCAGTGAAATGCGCTACCCACTTTCAAACGGCACGATCATTCCCGAAGATCACCCAGCCCACGTTGCGCTCGAGACTGGATTGCCGCTGACCGATGAAAGTTATATTCCGTTCAGAAGCGGTAAGAAAATGAAAGCCGTCGTGGATGTGCACCCAGAAGGAAATGTGGTTTTTGTGGTGTTCACGGTGCTCGAGAAAGACAAATAATTTTAAAGATGTTTCCCAGCCAAAACCAAAACACGTCGTAAATTCTGAACTCGAGCACGATTCAATTCCAACCGCGCAATTGTTGCTCGAGCAACGGCTGTAAGTCCGATCAGTTCTGTTGAATCATCGCTCCAAATAAAGTGGTCAAACCATATATCCAAACGCGGGTGAAACAAACGGGTTTCAACACCCGTCGCCGGATCAATGGCACTGAGCGCGATAAACTTGCGATTGTTGCAACCTTGACAAGACAATGCCAAATTATTCAAGTCATCTGAACCCAACAAAGACCTAGGGACGATGTGTTCCACAGCAAAATCATCACTTGAAAAATCGAGCGGCGACAAGCAATACTCGCAACGTGATTTGGCTCGAGCCACCACAACATCACGAATCTGGCTTTTGGTCATGACAACAGTGCAACTGGTTGCAAACCAAATTGCACCTGCAAAGCATCAATCGTTGTGTTCCGTCGTTTTGCCAACTCGAGAAGCGCCTCGGTGCGTTGCAACGTCAATTCCTCAGTTTGGTCAGACATTGTTATTAACTCGAGTTGTTCCGCAGGCTCTAAATTTTCGGCATCGCGTTGTTGCATGAGTGCCCGATAACGCAACCAGAAATTTTCGGGCAAACCTGTTGTGATTCGTTGCAATAAAGTCGCTTCTGAAGGACTGACTTGAAAACGCTGCTCGAGTTCCTGTGCCAGCCAAGTCTCGAGCGGAAGCCCATGCTGCTCTGCTTCAAGGCGTAAACGTTGCTCGAGGTTTGGTTCGAGGTTGAGGGTGAGCGACATGGGGAAATGGTAGCACTTTTTAGATTGGAGAAATGCGAGGCTCGAGGTCATATTTCTCGAGCAAAAATCATCAATTTAGCCCCGAGTTGTAGGATAAAACCTATGAATGACCAGACGCTTCCTACGGGAAAACAATTCAAGAAACGCGAGCCAATAGCCACACGGCAAGCGCAAGGGCGTTATGCTGACGCGCCTGAATTGGATGGCGATGCTGCTTCTTGACCATAAAATACACCTTCTTGGTTTCAAGACGCACCTTCTTGACCATAAAATGCACCTTACGGGCATGGTCGCTAACGGGCGAAACCGCTATCGGGCATGGTCGCTCGAGTTTTACCAAAAGCCTTGGTAAAGTTTCGGGTTAAGGATTTAAAACCCGGCAAATCTAAGGCTTGACTTCATCTTGCCGAAAGCAATTAAGTTATACAATTATAACTATGTTATACTTATTTCATGAGTCAAACTTTTATTCCAAAATTGAGCCAAACCGTCACTGTTGGACCAAAAGGACAGGCAGTTATTCCAGTTGAATATCGTCGCGCCCTAGGCATTCATTCGGGTGATGAATTGGTTGCCACACTGGAAGGCGACCATGTTGTACTCGTCACCCGTCAAGCCTTGGCAAAACGCTTACGAGGAATTCTAAAAACAGACGACAATCGAGATTTGACTTCAGAATTACTCGAGGATCGTCGTTTGGAAGCCAAAAAGAAAGGTTTTTAAGTTGTACGTGATTGACTCGAGCGCATTGATCGCATTCATTCGAGACGAAAACGGGGCGGGTGTGGTGGAAGAATTGCTTCAACACGGTTTTCTGATGTCGGTGGTCAATTACGCCGAAACCAAAGGTAAATTGGTAGGAAGCGGCACTCACACACCAAAACAAGTGGATGCTGCGCTAGAAGCATTTGGAGCATTGCTCGAGTTGGCTGATTTAGACCGCGAACAAGCTGAAGGCATGGCATTTTTTTATGCGAGACGCAACCCCTACGAACTTTCATTGGGGGACTGTGCGTGTCTGGCTCTGGCAGAGGCAAAAGGTTTGCAAGTTTTAACAGCAGAACAAACTTGGAAAAAAATTCCAAACTTAAAAGTTAAAATCCGCCTGATTCGATAAATGTTTAGCATTCTCGAGCGTCAAAACGATCTCCTAAACCTTTACTCAGAAGATTTAACCCCAGCGCTGTGAGACAAATCATTACACATCCGCGTGAAAACTCATCTTCGAGTTACGCAGAAATTTCCGTACCCGTCGCAAAACCCGTGAATTTTCTTTTGTACGGCGCATGAAAACCAAGCACAATTCGATTTTGTGGCACACCTTGCTCTAGAAGTGCGTCAACAATGCCGTGGTTGGTGTTGTCCGCTTGAACCCAAACAAAATCGTTTTTAATGTCAATATGCACCATAATGTCCTGCACAGGTTTTTGGTCTATCCAGCCCACATCCAGAATCTGATAATGTCCATTTTGATCGTCCAGAATAAATTCGCGTTCCAAACCGTCAGGCATAGGTGTTTGGTAATCTTGTAATTTCTTAAAAACAGCGTGAATTGCGGCTTGCCATTTTTTCAATGCCATGATTCAATCACCTCTGTAAATGGATTGTAAACGAGAATCCGTAATTTGTGCAGTGCCACGATTTCTCGAGCAAATTGACGCTGAAAGAAACTTTCATAAGTGTCTTTTGGGACAGCCAAAAACAGGGTTCTTGTCGGTTCTACTTGACCGAGCGCGTAATGATAAGCCAAATACTGTCCAAGTGCTGCGTGAAATTCGTTCGAGTCTGAACGTGAAATAAAGCTTTTCACTTCAACCGCAATTTGTTCGTTGTCTCGTTCTGCGGCGATTAAACGCTCTGCTTTGAGGTCAATCTCGAAACTGGTTTCGCCATAACGAAACGTAAACGGGTCTTTGCTGATGTGCCAACCGTCCAACTCGAGGGCATGTCTGACAGCGGCGTGAAAGAAGTCTTTTGCCATGTGGCTCGAGTTTAACATTGAGAAACTGAAGCTAGAGGCATGAAATTATTATGGTTTCTTAAAGTTAACTATCAAAAAAACCAAACGTTCTCAGATTGCATTTGGACACTACATTGAACTAAAGTAAATGATATTCAAAAATGTAATGAGGAGGAGTATATGTTGAGGAGCTTTGTTATTGCGTGTGTGGTAATTCTCAGTTCAACTTGTCTTGCCTATCTTGCGAAGACAACTGAGAATTTGCGATTACGTTCTCAACCAAGCATCCGCTCTCGAGTAATGGGGGTTGTGAAAAGCAACACCAAGATCACAGTTTCAGGATGTGCAAATGGATGGTGTCGAGTAAGAGCAAATGGAAAAATTGGATACATTCGTTCAACTGGAATAAAGCGATCAACGCCTACAAGTAGCCAAAAGAAATTCGCATTTATGCTGATTCATCTCGATCAAGTACAAGAACCTAAAAGCGTATTTCAGGTACTCAAAGAATGTGCAGGCAATACAACTTGCGCATCACTAGCCACTGTTGCAGGAGCTTATTTTGGAATTCCCGTAAAACAAATTCTAGCTGCTGGTGCTGTGCTAACCAAATTAGAGTATCGCGGTGAAGAAGAACGCGATAGTGTTTTCAAGTTCCCAAGTGGGTATGTTTATTGTAAATCCCGAATGATCCTCACATCAATTGTCCCAAAAGATGATCCCCGAGGCTCAATTTTCCTTGCTTATGCTTCAGCAAGCCAGCTTTTAATCACAACTTGGACTCCAAAAAATGGTGCTTTTGCAGGACGTTCCTGGGTTGAAGCTAACATTCAAGTGATGGCTGTTCGCCAAAAGTACGCGGAACAATCGTATGCGTCTAAACAGTGTTTTCGAGCAGGTAATAGATTGTTGTTCAAATGTCGAGGTGGCGGTTGCCCAGTAACAGTAAAGGATTATGGGCAAAACGTTTCAAATCACACACCTGGAACTAATGAAAATAATCGGTGATTCTCTCAGCTTGAACTTCACCAAATCATATAATTCCTCCGTTAGAAAAGGCGACCCTTTCGGATCGCCCTTTCTTCTTTTAACCCTGTATCTCGAGTTTAGCTTTCGCTGGTTTCGCTCGAGGTTTCTGCTTGTGCTACTTCTGCAACTGGTGCTTCAACTGCTGGTGCTTCAACTGGTGCTGCTGGTGCGCTGGCAACGACTTTCTCTTCGGTTTTGAGTTCGTCTTTCTTGCCGCCACCGATGCCAAATTGGGCGAACAGGTCTGCGTACACGTCACCGAGTTTGGTGGTGACTTTACCGCCGCCCGCGTCTGCGTTGGCGCTGTTGTTGTTGCTACTCGAGTAGTCGTAGTCGTATCCGCCACGTCCACCTTTGCCGCCGCCCTGTTGGTTGCCTCGGTTGCCGCCGCCGCCGTAACGGTTTGCGCCGCCCTCGCGGGTGCCGAAGCGTTCTGCTCGGCTTGGTCCGCTTGGGATGTTCGCGCCAGTGCTACCTGGTGCGCCCTCTTCGCGGACGGGTGGTCCGCCTGGAAGGGTGCGTTTGCGTGACAGGCTGGCACGTTGGTCTACGGGGTCAATGTTCAGAACCACGGCTTCGATGTCGTCGCCTTTTTTGAACAGATCGCTCGGGTTGGTAACGCGTTCGTGGGCAAGTTCGGAAATGTGAATCAAGCCTTCGATGCCCTCTTCGATTTCCATGAAGACACCGAAATCGGTTAAGCCGGTGACTTTGCCGCTGACTGGTGTTCCTGGTGGATACTTGGCTGGCAGTGCGCTCCAAGGGTCAGGGGTGGTTTGACGCAAGCCAAGGCTGATGCGGCGGTCTTTGGAGTCCATGCGCAAGATGACGGCTTCGACCTCGTCGCCTTCCTTGAGGACTTCATTGGGGTGACGCACGCGTTTGGTCCAGGAAAGTTCGGAAACGTGAATCAGACCCTCGAGTCCAGATTCGATTTCGACGAACGCACCGAAGTTGGTCAGGTTGGTGACTTTACCGGTGACGCGTTGCCCAATCGTGTATTTCTCGACGGCGGCTTGCCACGGGTCTGACGATAGGGCTTTCATGGAAAGGTTGATGCGGTCACGTTCGCCGTCCACGTCAATGACTTGGACTTTGACGTGCTCGCCGAGTTTCACAACCTCTTTTGGATGATTAAAGCGTGCGTAAGTGAGTTCGGAACGGTGAACCAGACCATCAACGCCGCCAAGGTTGACGAAGACACCAAAATCGGTGATTTCGACAACTGCGCCCTCGAGAATCGTGCCTGGGGCAAGACGGTCAAGCGTTTCGGTTTTGGCTTTGTTCTTTTGCTCTTCGATGATGCTGCGGCGCGAAATGATCACGCGGTTGCGTTTGCGGTTCAGTTCGATCAAACGAACGTCGAGCGGATGTCCAACGTAAGGATCGAGTTCGTTGACGCGGCGCACATCGAGCTGGCTTGCGGGCAAGAAAGCGCGAACGCCTTCGATGTTTGCCACAAGTCCACCTTTGACTTTCTCGTCAATGTGAACCGTGATGTTTTCGTTGTTTTCAAACACGGCTTGAAGCTTGCGCCAGCCTTTGTCCTGCTCGGCACGCTTTTTGGATAAGATAATCACGCCGTTCTGCATGTCAGAACGAACCACGTAAGCATCGATCTTGTCGCCTGGTTTGAATTGCTCTTGGGCTTGCTCGAGCGTCAAGGGTTCTTCGCTTAACTGATTAAGCGGGATTGTACCCTCAATCTTCGCGCCGACATCGAGTGCCACGCCTTCGGTTCCTACAAACACGACTGTTCCGGTGACAACATCGCCACGGTTGAGTTCGCTGACGCGATCCTCTTCCGACGCGAGTACGTCCTCCATGGTCATGGCGGGATATTCCGTTTCGGCTGGTGCTGAAGCGGCTACGGGTGCCGCAGGTGCGGCTTGAGTGTTGACCGCCTCAGCGGTCTGATTCTGAATGACCGAGTCTTCCATTCCTAAAGTCCTCCTAAGACTTGCGCCTCTCGAGTTGGCGTCTTTTAAGTAAAGCCGTCTCGAGAGCAACAGTTCATAATAGCATTAAAAGGTTTTGCTGTAAACCAAAACACAATACTGTCACAAACTCGAGAAAACGCTGTCAAGGACGCAAATTTCAACTTTAGTTAAGAGTCGATTGTCCCGAGTCCAAAAAGTTCTCAAGCGTTTTTCACTGAGTTCAAAGAAGCGCGGCTGTTTTGTGTGCCACTCGGGATTCAAACTCTACACCACATTAATTGCAAGAAAAAGACTAGCATCAAAGCTTCAATCGTATTGTCATACTCGAGCAACCACGGGTGAAAACTTATTAAATCTCTGACAAAACTTGTGGCAGGTTACGGAACAATCAAAGCGCTATCTCGAGTGGGGTTTATCAGAAATTCAGTTTCGTGCAGACATTCTCGAGTGAGCACAGTGACTCGAGTAAGCACGGTGAAACCATGCCCTTCTGAACTGCAAATTATTGATTTCAGTATCAACCCGAAAAAATCGTGTTGTAGCCGTGCGAACGCAAATCAGTTTTGGATGTTGCAAGCCGCAAACAATGCCCGAGAATCTCGAGCAAGCAAAATTGAAAAGGTTTAAGGCATGAAAACTACAAACCCAAATAAGCCCGTTTCACATCAGGGTTTTCCATCAATTCGCTGCTTGGACCGGTCACAACCAATTTTCCATGCTCGAGCACATAGGCGCGGTCGGTAATTTTTAAGACTTGACGAACGTTTTGTTCGACCAGCAAGACGGTCAATTGCAGGCTTCGCATACTGGCAATGACTTGCATGACCTCTTTGACGACACGCGGCGCTAGCCCAAGGCTGGGTTCGTCCATCAGAAGCAGTTTGGGTTCGGACATCAAAGCGCGTCCAATGGCAATCATTTGTTGTTCGCCGCCCGACAACGAACCCGCAAACAATTTGCGTTTCTCGAAAATACTTGGAAAGAAACTGTAAACGCCAGCAAGGTTTTGTTTGCGTCTGGCTTTGGTGCGTGGCAGGTAAGCGCCCATCTCGAGGTTTTCTTCGACGGTCATGCCTGGGAACAATTGTCGTCCCATTGGCACGTGCGCGATGCCCAAATCGGTCAGGTCGTGCGGGGTTTTGCCAGAAATTTCTTGATTTTGAAATAATACGCTGCCCGTTTTGGCTTTCAACATGCCCGAGACCACCCGCAAAATTGTGCTTTTGCCAGAACCGTTCCCGCCGACAAGTCCGATCAATTCTTGAGGGAAAATCTCGAGCGAGACGCCGTAAACCACTTGGACATCGCCGTAGGCAACATCGAGCTTTTGAACCTCGAGCAAAGCTGATTTGGTTTGATTTGAAACGGGGTCAGTCATCGTCAGTTCCACCTAGGTACGCGTCAATCACGGCTTGGTTGCTGGTAATTTCGGTTGGTGTGCCTTCGGCAATTTTTTCACCAAACGCCATGCAAATCACATGGTCTGAAAGGGTCATGATGACTTTCATGATGTGCTCGACCATGACAATACCAATGCCAGTTTTTGAAAGTTGCCGAATAAATTCGATCATTTCGGCTTGGGCGGGCGGGTTTAAACCCGCGATCACCTCATCCAAAAACAAGACTTTGGGCGTTAACGCCAGGGCTTTGCCAACCTCGAGCCTGCGCCGACGAGCCAAATTGAGTTCTGAGCATTTTTGATTTGACCTGTCTGTCAAACCCACCCGTTCGAGCACCTCGAGCGCAGCCCGTTTGGCTTCTCTTGTTTGCGGGTGATGCAGGAAACTCGAGATCATGACGTTTTCGAGCACGGTCATGTCTTCAAATGGTCTTTCGACTTGAAAGGTTCGTGCCATACCGAGCCTTGGCAGTTCAAACGCTGGGGTGTTGGAAATATCTCGTCCAGCAAGCTGAACTGTGCCTGAAGATTTTGGCACGAAACCAGTCAAGGCATTAAAGAAAGTGGTTTTGCCCGCACCATTGGGTCCGATCAAACCAACAATTTCACCTGGGCGCAATTTCAGGCTGACACCGTTCACGGCGGTGACACCACCAAACTTCACGACAATTTGATCTGCCTCGAGAATGGGGACTGTGTTGCTCATAGATTACCTTTGTCAAGCAGATGGTTTTTCTTGTAAAACCAATGCTCGAGCGTCCCCATGACACCTTTGGGTAGATACAAAATGACCACCACGATTAAGATACCGTAGACCAACAAATTGGCTTCTTGTAATTGGCTGCGAAAAAATTCGGATGGAATCGCCAGGACAAAACTGCCGACCAACGGACCGTAAATCGTGCCGCGCCCACCGATGATGGCGAGCAGTGCAATCTGAATCGAGGTTGCTGTCAGCAAAAATGTGTCTGGTTCAAAGGCTTGCAGGTAAATTGCGTACAGGCTGCCTCCCAGGGCAGTAAACGCGGCGCTGATGGCAAAAGCAATCAGTTTCGCCTTGGCGGGATTGACACCCAGTGCCATTGCGCTTTCTTCGTCTTCACGCACGGCTTTGAGGTAAAAGCCGAGTTTGGAAAATTTGAGGTAATGCCCGAACAACAAGACGAGGGCAACAAAACCCAGCACCAAATAATACTCGGGTTTACGTTCGTACAAAAAATCGGGAAGGTCAAAGGTGCTGAGAGACTTCCCCTCTGCGCCGTTGGTCAACCAACTTTCATTCAGGACAATCAAACGAATGATTTCGGCAACCGCGATGCTCGAGAGGGTAAAGTACGAACCTCGCAGACGAAAGGTCAATGAACCCCAACCCCAGGCGACCAGTGCTGCCAGCATCATGCCAGCAATCGTGCCAAAAAACGGTGAAAGGTGCAGCGCTTCGGCGAGCAAGGTCATGGTGTACGCGCCAATGCCGACCAGGGCGGCATGACCGAGGCTGTTTTGTCCAGTCCAACCGCCGACGATATCCCAGGACAATGCCAAACCACCCAGCAGCAGCGTCGAAATCCCGAAGTTCATAAAAGACCCAAACACGATTGGGTAGAGTGCCAGCAAACCAATCACCAACGCGAACACCATGAGCGGGTGAACTCGAGAGGTTATTTTGGTTGTGGGAACGGGCGATGTCATGTTAAACCTCGAGCATTCTGGAATATGGTGCTGTGAAAGCGTGAAACCTCACACGCGCTTGACGGTGCGTCCAAACAAACCTTCGGGTTTAAAAAGCAAAACCAGCAAGAAGATCAGCAAGCCGTAAGCGTCGCGGTAATTAGAACCAAAATGATTGCCCAGCGCTGGAATCAGAGGCAGGATGCTCGAGCCTAGGCTTTCGACCACGCCCAGGATCAGACCGCCCAAAATTGCGCCAGGAATTGAACCAAGCCCGCCCAAGACCGTGACGATGAAGGCTTTGTTGGTGAAGGTCGTGTTCATGGTGAGCGTTGCGGTTGACAGTATCGGCAGCAACAACACGCCAGCCGCCACCGCCAAAGTCACGCCCGTACCAAAAACCACTGCGTAAATCTTGCGGGTGTCCACCCCTTGCAGCTCTGCGCCCAAACGATTTTGGGCGGTGGCTCGAATCGCACGTCCCAGTTCGGTACGGTACAGCACGTAATTGAGCGCAAAAATAAGCACAGCCGTCAAGAGCACAGCCACAAACCGAATGATCGTGATGCGCAACTCGAGCGTTCCCAAGTGCACAGACCAGGTGTTGCTCGAGCTTTCATTGTAAAAC
>JAYTKL010000462.1:0-3423 GCA_043730305.1 Deinococcales bacterium
GTAAGGTTGCACGAGCTCCCGAATTTCGGGCGCGGTTTTGGTGGCATTCTCGAGCAGGAATTCGGTGCAGTAGCCAAATTCTTCGTTCTCGAATTGATCCTGGGCATAAGATTCGATCACGGGCGCGGGTGGCAGTTCGCGTCCCTCGAGATGCGCCAGCACACCTTCAAAAATGTGCAAGAAACCCGCCCCGCCCGAGTCCACCACACCAGCCTGTTTTAACACGGGCAAGAGGTTGGTGGTGTTGATCAGGCTGACCTGTCCTGCCTCGAGCGCGGCTTTCAATAAGCCTTGAACACCCAAACTCGAGTCTCTGGTGAAGGCGGTTCGCGCACCTTCAGCCGTCTCTCGAGCGACAGTTAAAATTGTTCCTTCAACGGGTTTCATGACGGCGGCATAACCAGCCACAGCAGCTTTCTCGAACGCCTCAACCAGCACCATGCTCGAGATTTCGGTGGTGTCGCGCACGACCTCGGTAAAGCCTTTTAAAAGTTGCGACAGAATCACGCCCGAGTTGCCTCGAGCGCCCAGCAGTGACCCGTAACTGATCGCCCTGGCAACTTCACTCATGCGGTTTTGATCGGCAATGTCAAGTTCGCGGCGCACCGATTGCATGGTCAGGTGCATGTTCGTGCCGGTGTCGCCGTCGGGCACCGGATAAACGTTCAAGGCATTGACCTCATCTTTGAAAACGCCCAACCAATCGGTGGCGTAAACAAAACATTTTGCCAATTGCTGACTGGTCAAAGAATCACTCACCTCGAGTCCTCCTCAAGCCAGCCTTGCCAGGTTTACCAGCCGTGGCTTTTGCCACGCCGACCACGTGCACACTGACGCCCTCGAGGTGTACGCCCGCCAGGGTTTTGGCGGTGTAGACAATACGTTCGCGGACGTTTTCGGCAACGGTTGAAATGTTCGTGCCGAACGCCACGACGATATGCACATCGACGGTTCGGGCGTTTGGTTCGCCAGCCACCAGCACGCCGTCGCTGGCTTGGGCGCGTCCAAGAATCTTCTGCAAGCCCTCTTTGAGGTTGGAGGGCGCCATGCCCACCACCCCAGGGACTTCATGCGCGGCAAGCCCCAACAACGAGGCGAGCGCATTTTCGGTCACGGTTAAAGTACCTTTCATAATTCCTCCAGCATACCCGAGGTTTGAAGCTCGAGAAACCCGTGTTTTCTGAGTGCTTCAAGTATACGTGCTTGAGGCTGGAATGTGCAGCAAAGAAGCTCGAGTTTTGATCTTTTGAAATCAGTGCGTGACAGGCGGTTGATCGGCTTCAATCGCGGCAGCGTTTGCATCGCGGCGGCTTTGGTTGAAGGCAGGGTTTCTAAAGGCTGCCACCGAAATTGCCAACGCCCCGAGCAATAAACCGCTGCTGACGTAAAAAGCGATACCTGGGATTTGCGGGTTGGCATCTTGTCTGGTAAAAAACGCGAACAGGTTGTTGAAAATCAGTGGTCCGATCAGGTTCACAATACTGGTCAAACTGGACAAGCTCCCCTGCAAAGCACCCTGTTCGTTCGGGGCGACGCTTCTCGAGATCAAGCCTTGGGTGGCTGGACCGCCAATGCCGCCAATTGACCCAAAGACCAGTATCACGTAAATCATCCAACCCTGACTTGCCAACCCATACAACAAGAAAGAGATGGCGCTGATCCCCAGACCAATCACAATCGAGCGTCGTTCACCGAGTCTGGGCACGATTTGCCTGACCAGACCACCTTGCACAATCGCAGCCGTCAAACCAACAACGGCGAGCGAAATACCGACATCTCGAGCGTTCCAGTTATACCTAAAGCTGGTGTAAAAAACCCAGGTGTTTTGCAGGGCATTCTGGGCAAGGTTTGCCAGAAAAATCGAGCCGACCAGTCCAAGCACCACGGGGTAACGCCCAAGCCCGAGCAGTGATCCAATCGGGTTGGCTCGCGCCCAACTGAACTCGCGGCGATTTTGGGGTTTCAAGGATTCGGGCAGCACAAAATAGCCGTACAACCAGTTGACCAGCGTCAAGCCTGCCGCCACAAAAAATGGCACGCGCAAACCGTAACTCGAGAGCAGACCGCCCAGCAGTGGTCCGAGAATAAAACCCAGACCGAACGCCGCACCAATCAGACCAAAGTTCTGAGCGCGTTTTTCAGGCGGGCTGACATCGGCAATGTAGGCGGTTGCCGCCGAAAAACTGGCTCCGGTGATGCCAGAAATAATGCGCCCAAGAAAAAACCAACCCAGGTTCGGGGCGAAGGCGAGAAGCAAATAATCCAGTCCCGACCCCAACAAAGATGCCAGAATCACGGGGCGACGCCCGAGTTTATCGGACAAGCTGCCCAGAATTGGCGCGAAGACAAAATTCATCAAGGCAAACGATGCCGACAGCCAAGCCGAGGTGCTCGAGGCGCTCGAGATGTCGCCAGCGAAACTTTCGATCAGTTTGGGAACAATTGGGATCAACAAACCAATGCCCAGAATGTCGAGGACAAGGGTCACAAAAATAAATCCAAGTGCGGGTTGACGATTTTGCATGAATACCTTTCAATCTTGCTGTTTACTGTTTCTCGAGCACACCCATCAGCCAATCGCGGTCAGCCTTTAACAGCACCACTTGCCGCTCGAGCGCGAAATTGACGGCGCTTTTGTGGGTCGGAATTTTCTCGAGGCTGGCAATGTGATTGTTTAGTTTTTCGAGTCTGGTGTTTAAGCACTGGGTGCGGACTTCAGGCTCGAGTTCGGTCATGAACATGAGCGCCGTGCTTTCAGGACTCGAGATTGGTTCGGCACTGCTCAGTTCGGTTCGCAAAAGCTCGAGAAATTCTGTCTCGCCGTTTTCTGTGATGGCGTATACCTTGCGCGGTGGACGGTTGCCCTCCTGCTCGAGTTTGACCGCCACCAAACCCGCTTCGCGCAGTCGCTCGAGCAAAGCATAAGCGGTGGCTTTTTTAAGGTTTGTGACCCGTGCCAGATTTTTTTCGATAAAGTCATTCAACTGATAGCCATGTTGGGCTTGATTTTTCAGTAATCCCAGCAGCAGCAGCGCATGATGATCCATTGTCAATCTCCCCTCGAGATAGTCAAGTACAGAATAGTCACACTTGACTAACTTCGTCAACGTGTTCTAGGCTACTGTCTATGGAAATTTTCAAACACTTCCTCGAGTTTTTACACTTTCTGGGCTTCTCAGCTTTGATCGGCGGAGCACTGGCACAGCTACGCGCCCCCGAAAAAACCGTCACCAATGTCATGATGCACAGTGCCTGGACGCAACTTGCCACGGGTTTATTGCTGATCGCCGTCAACGAACCCGACGTGAACCATGCCAAAGTCGGCATTAAATTGCTGGTCTTGTTGGTGATCGTGTATTTTTTATTCACCAACCGCAAGAAACCCATCGAGAGCAACGTGCTGTTTGCTGTATTGGGCTTGAG
>JAYTKL010000463.1:0-3807 GCA_043730305.1 Deinococcales bacterium
AACGTATTATGGGGCATCATCGCATTCAATTACATTTACAAAGTTGCGCTCGAGGTGATCCTGACGCAAATTACTTATATTGTGGTTGGATTTTTGAAACGTGCCGAAAATGTTGACGTGTATGACCGCAACACCAACTTCAACCCGTTTGCGTTCCGAGAAAAAGTTTCAACTTAACCGTAGGGTGCGCCTCGCGCACCGTCGTTTAGGCGCTTTTGAAACTCGAGCGGCAAGGCATTCTCCTCTCATCCCCAGCCCTTCTTGCCCTTAAAGCAGCACCTTCTTGATGCCAAGACGCACCTGACGGGCGGCATCGCTAACGGGCTTGGGCGCTTCTCTCCCAGGAGAGTAGGGAGCTTTATTCCAACCTCGAGAATTGCAAATACCGTCTTCCAAAACCCTTGCAGAAACATGAAATAATTTTCTGGGACGTATTATTCTAGCTTTTGAGAATAAACCGAAACTCCCTTCTCCCGCACGGCGGGAGAAGGGTTGGGGATGAGGGTGGGGCTAAAATTTGCGAAATCATAAAACCCATGCTATTATTATGTTAATAACATAAATCTCGAATCTCAATACGATCCCGTCCCATCATTTCGCCCATCACAGCCGTCAATCAGAAAGCTCGAGGTGAAACAGATTTTAAACAGCCCATCGCTGCAACTCAAGCGGTGTTTTTTGTTGCCTCAACACCACCATTCAGCACTCAGAACTCACAACTTCAACCGTGCCAAACTATGTCATGGACTTATCGAACGGAATCACTGTGAATTTAAGCCTATCGGTCAAACAACTCGGGCGCAAAAAAGCCCTGACGACGCGCGATTACACCATTGGGAATTTTTCAATGCAGCCCACACTGACCGAACTTCTAACGCGAATTGTGACGCTCGAGGTGAACGCGTTTAGAGTGCGCCAAGCAGACAATCAATTCTTGCGGGTTTTAACCGAAACCCAGTTGCTTGAGGCATCTGAGACGGGCAAAATCAGTTTAGGCGGTCAGGAATTCAAGCAAGAAGTGAATGTTGACGACGCCATACAAACCGCAATTCAGGCGTTTCAAGATGGTCTGTATTACGTTTTTAACGGTGAAACCCAAATCGAATACTTGACCGACGTGGTGAACCTCGAGCTTCGCCAGGACATCATGTTTTTACGCCTTGTAGCCTTGGTCGGAGGATAAAGATGATAAGCCGTGAAGAAGCCCAGAAAATACTTGCCGACGCTCGAGTGAAAACCCCCAATCTTGATTTGGTGGTACGGGTGCAAAAATTACCGAATCATTTGGTGCAAGTCACACTCGATTACTTGTGCTTGGACGCGAATGGCGACGAGCCAAAAATTACGGATTACATCGCCCGCAATAAGTTCGATGAAGCCGCCAAGAATGCGTTTTTTCAAATCTCGAGCGATGATTTTGCTTTGATTCTCGAGGCATGGTTTCCACGGTTTCTCAAAGTCGCACTGGCAGCTTTGCAAACCCCAGTGACCTACCGTTTTCGCAGCAGCGTCATGCCAAGTTTGATTTCGCAATTTGAGACCGCCAAAGGCTGGCTGGCGTATACCCGCGCTTACGACCAGCCGCTCGAGTGGATGACCGAACACGCGGGTTACGAATGGGCGTTTCAGTACCACTGCACGCCACTGTTTTTGGCAGCCGTGAATGCTGGCAACGATGCCGTGTTTGAAATCATGTTGTCAGCCGCCAAAAACGAGCACCCCGTGGCGGTCATGGGCGATTACGTGATAGATACTTTAATGCGTTCCAACCGTCCCGAAGGTTGGGAATTGCTCGAGAAATTATTGCTTGCCGCGCAACGTCAGGAAGGTTTGCGCCAGAGTATTTTCAATAAAATCATGATCGCCCACCCGATGGCGCTCAAGCGAATGCCGCACTTGATTCTGGACAACGATTTGCTGCGGTTTTCCTCGAGCGTACAATGGGCGATTTCATTCTTGCCACTTGCACCAACTGAACCAACACCCAAAGTTTTAGAAACCGCCGTTCGAGATTTTGTAACGCGGCTCGAGGATCAAGACGGCAACCGTAAACTTGCCAAGAACCTGAAAGGCACACCCGATTGCCGCGATTTGTACCTGGCGTTGTACGTGCTGGCAGTCGAAAATCTCGAGGAAGCCCAAAGTTTGGGATTGCCTTGGCTCAAGCACAAAGATGCCAAGTACCGTTTTGCGGCGCTGTATGTGATGCAAAGTTTTGAAATTGCAAACCATCCCGACATCATTGCGCTGCTGTCTGACCCCGACGACGCGGTGGCAATCAAAGCGCGGTCTGTGGTGATCTTGCCTCGAGCCACACCAGAACAAGCGCTGGCTGCGTTTCAAACCTTAAAGAAGTTTCTCGAGCGTTTCCCCACCAAGCTCGAGGTCAAAGCACCAGAACTTTGGATGGGTGCTGTCGTGTCAGACCCAAGCGAAATTGCGGTGCAGATGTTTGATTTTCTGGACAACGAAAATGCACGTTTAATCATGCCCTACAAGCACTTGTTAAACCCTTGGACGTTACGCAGTTTGATGGATAAACTGACCGAGCAAAAACCTTGGGACACTGAAGTTCGGGGCATTGTGATCGAAGCGCTGACCAACAAAGACACGTCCTTGCGCGAACGGGCTTTTCAGATCATGCAAACCAGTAAAACCACACTCGAGGAAAGCGATTTTGCGGCGCTCGAGAAGCAACTCAGCCGTAAAACCGCCAGTGTTCGCAAAGACACGATTGGCTTGATTCTGGCGCAACCCGCCGAATTCGCCAGCGCCAGTGCTGCGCGTTTAAAAGCCGCGAAAACCCCTGAGCAGAAAAAAGCGGGCGAAGAAATTGCCAAAGCGCTCGAGGGTGTCAGGCTCGAGCAGAATGTTCCCAGTGCGGCAGATGGTTTTGGGTTGTTCGACCCGACAAAACGCACGCCAGCCTTCCCGCTCGAGCGCAAGAATGTTCAACTCGGGACACCCGCAGCACTGGCATTGTTGGCTTCGCTCGAGAAACTGGTCTGGCAGAACCGTTTGACCATTGTTGACGAGATCAATTGGAACAATGACGTTTCGCAAAAACCCTTTGAAAATACTTGGTTGCGAGCGCCCAGCCCTCACGATCAGGAAACGCCTCTTCTCAAGCAGTGGCAGAAATTTCCACTCTCTGAGGCTTTGACGGCATGGTTTGAAAATCGCAGCGCAAAAGAGCGCGATGCCGATGGACTCGAGATTTTACGTGCGATTGTGATTCGTGGGTTTATGTTTAAATCAGATATTGACGACGATGATTACTACGATGAAGACTTTGAATACGACCTCGAGCCTGACAACGATGACCCTGGGACGCTCAATTTGGATTTGCAAAAAACCTATTTTGCCAGTTTAAAACCCAAGAAGCGCAAAGACGAAGATCAGCACCTCGAGAGTAACCTGGTGCAAATCTTGCACTGGTTTAAAGACTTGTACCCAGCCGCAACCGAGCACGATTTCGCGTTTGACGTGTTTGAGGATCAACTGGCGCAAAGCATTCCGATGCTCGAGCAGAAATTTTCAGGTTTTGTTGCCAAAGATGCGCTGCTTCCAGACGAAGTGGCACTCAAAGAAAATAAGGATTATCAGGCGTTCAGAAGACTCAATCCGATTGTGGTCAAGATCACCCCCAGCATTACCGCGTTGTCCAGCGCCCAACAAGTCCGAGCTTGGCAACTCGAGCACAGCATGGGCTTACGGTTGTGGTGGAACGGCAGCCGCACCATCAACCACCAATATCTCATGGCGGCGTTCAAAGCGGGCATTGCCAACCAAACCGATGTCATGGAA
>JAYTKL010000464.1:0-5428 GCA_043730305.1 Deinococcales bacterium
GTCAACTGAATTCCTTGCTGTTTGAACGCCTCGCCAAATCCAGGGACAAACAAGGCGTACTGCAACTTGCGAACGAAGGCATGGAAGCCTTCAAGCCCGAAGATTTAATACGCGACCCGTTCATTTTAGAATTTACAGGTTTACCCGAACGTGGACAATGGCTCGAGAATGACCTGGAACAAGCCCTGATGGACAAATTGCAACAATTTTTGCTCGAGTTGGGACGAGATTTTTTCTTTGTGGCACGGCAAAAAAGAATAACGGTGCATTCGGAACACAATTACATTGACCTGGTTTTTTACCACCGAACCTTGCGTTGTTTTGTGCTGATTGACCTCAAAATAGGAACGCTGACCAGTGCCGATGTTGGACAAATGCTGGGTTACATTGGGTATTTTGAAGCCCACGAAACGCGCCCCGACGAAAACCCGCCCGTGGGTTTAATTCTTTGCACCGACACCGAAACCAGTTTTGCGCGGTACGCCCTGCGTAAAAGTGAGGAAAAAATCTTTGCAGCACGTTACCAACTGTACTTACCAACCGAAGCGGAATTGCAAGCCGAACTCGAGCGTGAACGGAATGATTTTTTGTTGCAAAGGCGTTTAAGTGAAGGTGATGCGGATGTGTAATGCCGAAAGTTTTTGTGTCGTGAATCTCGAGGATTATTGAGATTTAGATGCGGACGATGGCTGAAACGTTGACTTAATTTTTTTGCATAACAAAAAACCCCGTGATGAGCGGGGGTTTTTGATTTCTCGAGATTCGGTTTTTACCACTCGAGATTGTGATACTCAGAAAACGTTAAGCCGTCTTCATTAGGTTGCATATCGTCATACTCGAGGTCGGAATGGCGAGAGAATTCGCAAAAGTCACAACACGATTCTTCAAACCAATTATCCACGCTCGAGTCCTCAGAAATCTCAATGAGTTCTGGAACTGGTGTCGAAAGCATAAAACCTCCAAACATTTCTCGAGCTTTTGAAACTCGAGTCAAGGCACTACAGCAATAGCCGTATGTCTCAGACGTTTGGAGCGCAAGTTGTTTGGATTTGCGGGTGATACTCGAGTGGTGGACGTTCCTGATCTGCGTCTACTATTTCTTGTTCGAGAGACTGAAACACTGTTACAGGGACACTTATATAAATTAGTTCGGGGTATGCAGGCACTTGAGTATAGAAATCACCGTGACCTCCGTACAAGGAACTACCATTTGTAATTTTTTGAACAAGTTTTCGAATGTTTTTAAAACTGCATCTGATTTTTTTCAATTTTTTATTTCTTTTTTTGAAACTATCAACGGAAGCTTTTGAGGGATTAGCAGTCAAATACAACACATCTTGGTAACGCTGTTGCGCCGCCATTAGTGCAGAGTTTATTCGCCATCCTCTCGAGGTCATACTCTATTGTATCATCATTCTTTTTCTAACATATCGTGAAATGTCTTTTACGACTCCGACAGTTCATGTTTTCTAAGTCAAACAAAAACCCCGCTTATCACAGGGTTTTCTGGTTTCTCGAGCTTAAAACTTAATGCGGTTCAATCAAGCCATAATGCCCATCTCGTCGTTTATACACCACGTTCACATTCTGGGTTTTGGGATTGCTGAACACGTAAAAATCGTGTCCCAAAGCTTCCATTTGCGCGGCGGCATCTTCGACATCCATCGGGCGCAGTTCAAAGCGTTTGTTGCGCACAATTTGCGGCATGAACTCTTCACTGTCATCAAAATCGGTTTCCGTCGCAGGCGGGGGCGCGTCTGGGCGGTGCGTGCGGGTCACAAACTTGTCTTTAAATTTTTTCAGTTGACGCTCGAGTACCTCTGTGGCAGCATCGATGGCGTAGTACATGTCGTGGCTGGCTTCTTCGGCGCGAATAATGCCGTGGGGTACGTTCAGTTGCATTTCGACGCGGTTTTTGCGGTTGGCTTCGCTCGAGGCTTTGACGTGCAGTACGACTTTGGCGTCCACAATGTGTTGACTGAAACGCTCTAGTCGCTCGAGTCTGGTTTGAACATGGTCGCGCATGGCGTCGGTGACTTCAACGTTTTGACCTACCAACTTGTAAACGTTCATGATGCCCCTTTCAATCCGGCTTCGCCATAAGAAAAGGATTTGGTTGAGGTAGTAAAGCCGGTACAATCAATTTACACCCGCTTGGTGAATGGTGTCTCGAGGTTTTTCACAGTGCGTTTTGGTGTTTGGGTGTACGCTTATTTTTGGGTGTCAGAGGGTCGGTGGTTTCGCCGTCACAATGGCGATGGCGACCAGAACGAGTGCGGTCAGAACACCCGCCGCAGGAATAAAACTTGAGTTTCTTGGCGTTGCTTCAAGCGCGTTGGGGCGCTCTCCTAGCGTGGACAGCCAAGCGCCGAGGTTTGAACCAGCCCAACTCGAGGCGAGCATCATGATCAGGCTCATGACAAGCATCATGGGCAGGGTTGAGGCATTGATTCTGGGATAGATCAGCAAACTCGAGATGGCTGGGAGCATGACGACCAACGATGCGATGGCAACAATCAGTGCGCCCCGAGCACTCCAGGCAGGTTGAAGTTGGCGTTGCAAACGGGAAAATTGCCAGACATCCAGCAGCACGAACACGGGCAGAATCATCAGTTGAGAGTTTGCCGCCAAGCCTTCTTGTGCGCCGCCAAAAATAGCCACCGTCACAAGTCGATGCAGCACGATCAGAATTCCGACAATGCTCGAGACCCCGACTCGTTTGAGGGCGTTTTGCGCGACGCTGCCAAGCAGTCCGCCGCAACTGATGAGGACAACGGGGTACAACCATTCTGGGCGTTGCCAGAAAGCTCGCAGGTTGCTCGAGTTGAAATCGGGCAGGCTGGTGATGCCTTCCCATTCGGCGGCGAGCAAGATGACCAGCAATGTGCCCGCAAAACTGAACAGCGCGATTGCCAGAATTTCTTGAAGTTTTAAGCCTTGCAAACCGCGCCAGGCGGTTTGGGGGACGCTCGAGAGGGTCAGCGGCACGGCGCACATCATGACGAATGACACGCCGCCGAAAAGCATCAAGTGTGGCAGACTCCAGGCGGTCAGGTCAACGCCGTAAATGTTGTGCCACAGCAAATCCGATGGCGCGGCGGCGGTCTGAAATAAGGCGATCAGTGCCAGCAAACCAATCAGGGGTTCGGCGCGGAAGCGTTCACGGATGCCGCCCTGCCCTTGCAATGCCAGAAACAAGATGCCGGCGCTGGCAAAAAACGCCAATATCGCCAGTGAACCGTACAGCAGAAAATGCGGCGACCACAGAAAGTCATTGCCAAACCCGCCGTAACGGTGATGCCAGGTTTCATCCCAGACCAGCGCCACCGAGAACATCAGACCGCTGGCGACGGCAAGAACGCCAGCCAAGGAGCGGGTCATCAGGCTCGAGCGGGTTGGGGCGACTCGAGCATTTTTTGGAAGCTTTGAAACGAACAAGTACCAGATTGCGCCTCCAAGGGCGGCAAGCATGGCGGTTAAAACGCCAACACCCAGCACGAACAACGCTCCTGGTTTGGCAGTGCCACCCCAGTTGACCAGCGCAACAACCACGGTCAGAGCGCCCACGGTGGTCAAAATGGGTTTGAAATTAGGGGTTGAGTTTCTGGCTTGAACTTGTTGCACCTGACACCTCCAAAGCGAAGTGTACTCGAGGTTGGTTAAGATTTGAACTCACATCTCAAGATTTTTTTTCGCTGCCACGAACGACAACGGCTTGACCCTCGAGTTTAACAAAAGTGTTGTCGCCCACCTGCAATGACTGCGTGTGATCGGTTTGCACGACCAGTTGCACGTTCCCAGCCTCGAGCGTGTACGTCAAATCGTGTCCTTTAAATTCTCTGGCAGTGACTCGAGCTTGCAAGCCTGCATTACCAAGTTTAAGGCTCTCAGGACGCACCGAGAGCATCACAGGACCGCTTTCGGAGTTGGTCAGGGGTACGAGTCCCAAAATGCTCATGGCGACCTTTCCAGAAGCTCGAGCGGGAATCAGGTTGGTGCGTCCCAGAAAACTGGCAACAAATGCCGTGCGCGGTTGTCCGTACACATTTTCGGGCGTGCCGTCTTGTTCGATGCTACCGTCACGCATGACAATGATCCGATCTGCGAAACTCATGGCTTCCTCTTGATCGTGCGTGACCAGCAGCGCCGTCGCACCAAAAGCCTCCAGAATTCGCCGCACCTCCAGGCGGGTGCTGGCACGTAAATTCGCGTCCAGGCTCGAGAATGGTTCGTCGAGCAAGATCAGTTTTGGATGCGGGGCAAGCGCCCGAGCGAGCGCCACCCGCTGTTGCTGTCCGCCAGAAAGTTGCGAGGGCAGTCGGTCTTGAAACACCAACAAGCCAACCATGCCCAGCACCTCTCGAGCACGCTTTAAACGTTCTGGTTTTTTCAGGCTTGCCAGCCCAAACGTGACATTCTCAAGCACGGTCAAATGCGGAAACAGGGCGTAATCCTGAAAAACAAAACCGATGCCGCGCCGTTCGGGCGGCACGTCAACACCAGCCCCGTACAAGACCGAATCCTCGAGCGAAATGCAGCCTAAATCTGGGCGCTCAAAACCGGCAATCAGACGCAAGGTTGTGGTTTTGCCGCAACCGCTCGGACCCAGCAGCGCCACGATCTGCCCAGACTCGAGGTTAAAACCGATGTCGTTGACGGTCGGCGTGCCAATGCGGTGAAAGCTTTTGGAAAGGTTGTTGATGGACAGTAAACTCATGGGGTCTTTCTGGATGGTGAGCTGGCTTGTTCTTGCATCAAGACCAAACCGACCATCAGACTCGAGGCAATCACGATTGCCAAAGCATACGGTGCGGCTTGGGCGAACATGGATTCACTGGTAAAACCAAAAATCTGATTCGACAGCGTGTCAAAACCGATTGGCGAGAGCAAAAACGTGATCGGCAATTCTTTCAGGCACGACAAAAAGACCAGTGCCAAACTGGTCAGCAAACCACGCCGAATTAAAATCAGAGTCACTTTGGCAAAAGTTTGCAGGGGCGTGAATCCCAGACCTCGGGCGGCTTCCTCGAGTTTTGGGTTGGCTTGCAACAAACTGGCACGCACCGGACCGATGGCTTCGGCAAGAAAATGAATGGTCAGGGCAATCACCAGCATGTTCAGGGTTTGATACAAATCAGGAATCACCCGCAAGCTAAAAAAGACAAACGCCAGCGCCAGCGCAAGTGGCGGCGTGGCATAACCCAAGTAAGCGCTGCGCTCGAGAAGACGTGTCAAAGAACCACCGTAACGCGTTCCCAAAATTGCCAGCGGTACAGCAAAAAATGTGGCAACCAGGGCGGTGGGCGCGGCGGCAAAAGCCGAATTTTGCAATGCCCAAAACAAAGCTTGCCAATCGGGCGCGGCACTGCCCAGCAACCAGTACACAATCGTACCGAGCGGAATGACCAGCGTCACGATGGCAATAAAC
>JAYTKL010000465.1:0-7403 GCA_043730305.1 Deinococcales bacterium
CCAGGCAATGCCCGCTCTGCGGATGGAGCAATTGCCTTGCAGTCTGCCATGACGCGCCTTCTTGCACCGTTCGCGGCACGGTTCGCGGTTCAAACCCAGAACAACAGCCAGAATCTCGAGGCGCTGCAAACCGATGCCGCCAAACGAGCCAGTGGGTTGTTGAACGACACATTGTTTGAAGTGAGTGTCGAACAAATTCGGGCGAACGCCAGTTCCAGCACCGCCGAAGCCAGCGGCTCGAGCCAAACCGCCCCAGGCATGACCTTAATGTTTGCCTTGCTGTTCGGGGCGCAAACCGGTTTGGCACTCCAACGCGAACGCAGCGGCGGCACACTGGCACGTCTGTTCGCCGCACCCGTCGGTTGGGGCGCGGTCATGTTCGGCAAGCTTTTGGGCAACGCCTTTATTTTGGTGTTGCAACTGTTTGCCATGATCGCCTTCTCGAGCCTCGCACTGGGCGTTCAGTGGGGCAGTATTTCGGCGCTTTTGCCACCCGTGCTGGCATTTGGTTTCATGGCTTCAAGCTTTGGTGGTCTGACCGCCGCCTTAACCCGCACCTCCGCGCAATTGACCAGTTTCAGCACCCTGGCAGTCACCGTCACCAGCGCCCTGGGCGGCTTGTGGTGGCCACTGGATGTCACCCCAGTCTGGATGCAAACCCTTGCCAAAATACTTCCCACCTACTGGGGCATGAGCGCCCTGCAAGATGTGATTTTACGCGGTGCGAATTTCTCGAGCAGTCTGCCCAGCACTTTTATTTTGATTGGTTTCGGATTCTTGTTTTTGTTGGTCGGCTCGAGGGTCTTTCGTTACGAGTGATGCACTTAGCGGCGCATGGATGTGCGCCCTTGTCTCGAGTTCTGTTTTTATTTCGGATTCGGCACGTTTGCGCTTTGACCTCTTCGTTTTCCCAATTCATCATAAGATGATGCCTCAACCATGACCCAACTCCTTCACGATCCCGAAACCCATGCCATGCTGGCACTCGAGTTCACCCCTGGGCTTGGTCCAGTGCGCATCAAAACCTTGCTCGAGCACTTTTCTAACGCCCAAACGGTGCTCGAGACGAAATTGATGCAATTGCGCGACGTGCCAGGGCTGGATTCCAAAAGCATTGCGGGTATCGGCTCGAGCCAAAGTTTGGAACGTGCCAGCACGGAATTGGAACGCGCTTTAAGACTCGAGGTGCAAATTTTTGCCAGCTCGAGCGCGAATTATCCTGTGGCGTTAAAAGCGATTTACGACCCACCGCCAGTTTTATGGGTGCGGGGAGACGTGACCGCGCTCAAGGAATTGGTCGGAGTCACGCCGCACTCAATTGGTATTGTCGGCACGCGCAAATGCAGCCCTCACGCTAAGGCATTCACGGCAAAACTTGCCCGAGAACTCGCGCTGGCGGGTGTGATTGTCGTGTCGGGTTTGGCTCGAGGCATCGACACCGAGGCGCACCGCTCGAGTGTCGAAGCCGGCGGAAAAAGCATTGGGGTGCTGGGCAGCGGTGTCGATCATATTTACCCGAGTGAAAACAGCGCCCTCGCCGCGCAACTGACGCTGGTTTCGGCATACCCGATTGGTACTCGACCCGCCGCGCACAACTTTCCAGCCCGCAACCGCATTATTGCCGGACTCTCGAGCGGCACGGTGGTCATTGAGGGCGATCTGGACTCGGGCAGTCTGATTACCGCCGTTGCCGCGCTCGAGGCTGGACGCACGGTCTTTGCCATGCCAGGACGCCCGGGCGAGAGCAATTCCAAAGGTCCAAATCGTTTAATTAAAGATGGCGCGGTCTTGATCGAATCGGTTTCTGACATTTTAGAGGAAATGCGCTGGGGTTCGGTGACGCCCTCGGCTGCCCCAAGTCTCGAGGGTGATGAAGCCAGGGTCTACGCCGCGCTCGACGATGCGCTGCTGGTTGATGACATTGTGCTCAGAACGGGTTTAGCCATGCCCGTCGCGCAATCTATTTTAATGATGCTGAAACTCAAAAACGTCATCCTCGAGCTGCCAGGTGGTCGTTACTCGAGAATCTAAAATGCTATTCTGTGCGCAATGATCGTTTACGTCCTCAACCCAGGCTCAACCTCGACCAAACTTGGGTTGGCAACCATCACCGCCAACAACAAGGGTGTGACCGCCGTGGTTGAAAAACTCGAGTTGCAACATTCGACCTTAAAAACCAGGAATTCTGATTACGGTGCGGTGGCGCTCTCACTGGACGGCACAGCCTCGGATGCCCCAGTCGGTTTGGACAGTGACGCGATGGATGCCATTCGGGATTTTATCAAGCAAGCCAGCACCGAATGGGCAAAACCCGACGCGATCAGTTGTCGGGCGGGTTTGCTCGGACCGTGCGCCGCAGGAACGTACCGCGTGACCAAGCAACTTGCGCAGTACAGTTTGCTTCACAAAAACGGCATTCATGCCTCGAATTACGGGGCGCGTTTGGCGCTCGAATGGGCAGAAATGTTTAACGTACCCGCGTATTTGGTAGACCCGCCAACCGTGGATGAGTTGCTGCCCGAGGCTCGAGTGACGGGCGTGCCGTACCTCAGTCGCCGCAGTCGTTTTCATGCCCTGAATGCCAGGGCGGTCGCGCGTCGTGCCGCCATCGAAATCGGCAAGCGTTTTGAAGATTCGACCATTGTCGTCGCGCATTTGGGGGGCGGCTCGAGTGTCACCAGTTTTCAGAACGGTCGCGCCATTGATACCACAGGCGCATTGCTCGATGAGGGTCCGTTCTCGACCGAACGGGCTGGGACATTACCAATAGAGGGTTTGCTTGACCTGGCATACAGTCTGCCACGCGACATCCTCGAGTATCAATTGCGGCGTCAAAGTGGTTTTCAGGGGATGTTGGGCACAAACGATCTGAAAGTGATCGAAAGCCGCGCCGTGCAAGACCAACCGACCCGCGAAGCCATCAATGCCTACGTGCATCAAATCGCCAAAAACGTTGGCGCGTATGCCGCCGCCAGCCCAGGGCGTCCAGACGCCATCGTTTTAACGGGCGGCGCCGCCCGTTGGACAAGCCTGATGCAGCGCCTCGAGGCTCGGCTCGGTTGGATTGCACCCGTGGTGGTGATTCCAGGTGAACTCGAGATGGAAGCGCTGGCTGAGGGTGCAGGGCGCGTACTTTATAATCTCGAGCCAGCGTTAGACTTTCAAATCCCCATTTAACGGAGCAATTCATGACCGAAACTTTGGACTTTAACAACATCGATGCCGTCAGCTCCATGCGCGGTCTGCTTTCTTTGGCACGCCTGATCGGTCAGGTGCGCGGACCAAAACGTGTGGCGGTCGTCGCCGCCGAAGATGACCATGTGCTCGGCGCGATTCACAACGCCAGACTCGAGGGCATGATTGTCCCCATTTTGTTCGGTGACGAAGCCAAAATTCGGATGATCTGTTTTGAACTGGGCATTGACCCCAGCAAACTCGAGATTGTGAATGCCAAAGACCATGCCCAAGCCGCCGAACTGGCGGTGCAAGCCGTGACCAGTGGACAAGCCGACATTTTAATGAAAGGGTTGCTTGACACCGCCACGATCTTGCGAGCGGTGCTGAACAAAGAATGGGGAATGCGTACGGGCAAACTTTTGTCGCACGTCTTGGTGTTTGAAGCCAAAGGCAAATTTGACCGTTTGTTTCTCATGTCCGACGGTGCAATGAACATTGAACCTGACCTGAAAGCCAAAATCGAAATTGTACAAAATTCGGTGGCGCTCGCGCACGCCCTCGGACTTGAAAAACCCAAAGTTGCCATGCTCGCCGCCATCGAGGTGGTCAACCCCGACATGAGTACCGCCGTGGACGACGCGATTATTTCCAAAATGGGCGATCGGGGACAGATCAAAGGCGCACTGATTGACGGACCACTGGCGCTCGACAATGCCGTCAGCGAGGAAGCTGCCCGCATCAAAGGGATTGTTTCGCCGGTCGCTGGACATGCCGATATTCTAATCGTCGATAACATCGACGTGGGCAACGTTTTTTACAAAACCCTGGTCTACTTCGGTGACGCCCAAGTGGCGGGCATCATCATGGGCGCAAGTGCGCCAATGGTGCTGACCTCTCGAGCCGATTCTGAAAGTACCAAATTTAACAGCATCGCCCTGGCGTGCATTCTTGCCGAACGTGGCAAGTTCAAATAGTGATTGGTCACCCTTCGCGCCATGGTTGATAATGCCGCCCAAGCGAGTTTTCGCGCCTCGAAATCACAGAGTTTCGCTACCGCCGTCAGTGCCACAAGTGTGACAGACCGGCTTTCGGCACACGGTTATTACGTGCAACACCCAGCTAGATTTGAATCACTCAAACACCAATCCATATGGCGGAATCGGAGGGATTTGAACCTGCCCAATATTCAAGCAGCTTGATTTTTTGGCATTGTCGCAATCAAAGCCCTAAGCACCGCGTTGACTTGTTCGGGTGTTGCAAAAACCTCTGCAACATCAGGCTCGAGCAGTACAACCCGAGAACCATTTGGTATGCTGGCAAAACGATTTGGTTTCGCCTGAGCGTAATCAAAAGTGTATTCAGGTTTTAACTCATCTGAGGTGTTTGACATACATCACTTCCTCTCTTTTTGTTACCATTCGAGCGCTGATGATTCTAATAATTCCAGGTTCGAGTTCTGTAAAACCAACCAGTGATAAAATCCCGTTTTTTGTGTGACCCACTAAAATTTCTCGAGTTTCAAAATCCGAGTGTTCTGAATCAGAAAAAATGACAGCCAAAGGATTCTCAAAAACAAGACTTGCTTCCTTAAAACCAACACCATGCTTTTTGAAATTGCTTTGGGCTTTAACTTCATCCCATTCAAAACGTGGCATGAACTTAATTCTAGCGCTTTTTTGGTTTAAAAGGAATCAATTTGAACCCTCAAGCCTTCAAACGATGCTTCAGCACAACAGCGCAATAACCAGTCTGCCACGATTCCGTAAACCTCGAGATTACCCCTCGAGCCTGGGTTTTGGCGAGCCTGGAGGGATTTGAACCCCCAGCAATACGTTTTGGAGACGTACTTCTTGCCCCTTAAAGCAGCACCTGACGGGCTTGGGGCGCTCCCTTAGCCAGTCGGGATTCAGACTCGTAAAGCTCGAGCAACCTCGAGCAATTGGCGGGAAGCAGGGGAATCGAACCCCCGAAGCTGTAACACCCAGTCATTTTCAAGCGACCCCGCCCGTAAGGTGCATCTTGGGGTCAAGAAGACGATTTCCTCGATCTAACCGGACACTTCCCTTTTAAGACCTCGCTCGGAATTGAACCGAGAACCGATGGGTTGCAGCCATCGTTCATACCGTCTGAAACAAGGTCAAAATGCTCGAGGTTTCTCGAGACTTGTGGTGTTTCTTTAGGACTTGGTAACATTTTTTGTCAAATGCTTTTCCAGGCATATCGTTGGAAACTCTTTACCGTCCCACATCCAAAATGCAGTTTTGAAAGTGCAAAAACCAAGTTTTTGATACAAGCCGAATGCGGGTTCGTTGTCTGATTCGACCATTAGAGTCAGACGTTCAATTCCTCTATTATTTGCGTACTGCTCGAGGGAGTTCATCAGTCGAGTGGCGACTCCCTGACGAAGAACATCATTCCGAACCTTGAGAGCTTGAACGTAAGCACTTTTTTCATTACAAAAATCTGGGTCGGCGTGTTCATGCCTGAGTTGTACTGTTCCAATCAATTCATTTTCTTTGCTAAAAGCCAGAAGGATTTGACACAAACCCAGTTGGTGATGCAAAAACTCATTGGTGATCGCATCTTGCATGGAGATGGACGACCCACGCCAAGCAAGCATCAATTCAAGGTCAGCCCAGGTTGCCAAGCGAATATTTTCTAGGTCAGTTTCCACCCACTTCATTATAAGACTTTCAAAATTGAAACAAGGTTTAAGCTGGTGCGTCTGGTAGGAGTCGAACCTACAGATTCTCGAGTTTGAATCGAGCGAGTTTGCCATTCCTCTACAAACGCTTGTGGTGCGCCGAGCGGGAGTCGAACCCGCAAACTCCTCGTTCTGAGCGATCATGCCCGAAGGTGCGTTTTATGGTCAAGAAGCGAGGCGAGACTGCCAATTCCTCTATCAGCGCGTGGTGCATCCGGAAGGAATCGAACCTTCGTTTCCTGCATGGCAAGAAGGTGTCGTAAACCACTGGACGACGAATGCAATCAGAATCTCGAGTTTTCAAAAACTCGAGATTTTTTGGTGCGGTAGGAGGGACTTGCACCCTCGTTCTCTGCTTGGAAGGCAGGCATCCTGGCTGCTGAATGACTTCCGCTTTGGAGCGCACGGTAGGATTTTCACCCACATTTCCTGCTGGAACGCAGGTGTCCTAAAATGTTGGACGACGAAACGCATGTCGGGAGCAGAAGCGGGTTTTATCTCGAGTCTGATCCCGTATTGAAACCTTTTGTGCTCTAAGGTTTCAAGGGGTGTTACTGGTGGGTTCTCAGAGATTTGAACTCTGACCGCGTCGGTTAAAAGCCGACTGCTCTACCGTTAAGCTAAAAACCCGTTTGGTGATCTCGAGGGGAATTGAACCCCTGTTCTCAGATTGAAAGACTGAAGTCCTGAACCATTGGACGACGAGACCGTGTGGCAGGGGAAGACGGACTCGAACCGCCATAGAACAGCTTCAAAGCGACCATGCCCGAAGGTGCATTTTATGGTCAAGAAGGCTGGTGCGTTACCAATTACGCTATTCCCCTTTGTGGTCGAGAGACTTGGAATCGAACCAAGACCTTCTGTGCTTCAAACAGACGCGCAACACCCTGTACGCTATCTCTCGCTTGGATGCGGAACCGAGAGTCGAACTCGGCGGCTCGAGCTTATGAGGCTCGATGTGTCACCAGACACGTTCCGCAATGTTTACCCTCGAGTTTTAGGAGGTTTTTTCTCGAGGGTTGTGGCGGCACGGAGGGACTCGAACCCCCAGCGTTCTCTATGTAAAAGAGTTACTCTGCCAATTGAGTTACGCGCCTGTGTGGTGGAGGTGGCGGGAGTCGAACCCGTATTGTTTCTGTGTGCAAAACAGATGCCATCCCATTAGCGCCCCAAGCCCGTCAGGTGCTGCTTTAAGGGGCAAGAAGGCGACACTTCCAGAAGTGGCGAATTTGTCCTGCGCCCGCCTTGGCGCTTTGGTAAGGGATGTAAGAATTGAACTTACCTGATGTCCAGTTTCCAAAACTGGAGACTCGCCTTGAGTCCGATCCCTTATTCGTGCTTCTTGCTCATAAGACAGCACCTTCTTGACCATAAAATGCACCTAACGGGCATGGTCGCTATCGGGCTATTCGCGCTCCAGTTCCTCGAGTTGAAGCCACTCGGTCACGCGGTATACCTGTTTTCTTGCAATTTGCTAAATCGAGAATCTAAGAACGCAACAGCCTGGTTTCACCCTCACAGT